>NZ_JBHYGG010000246.1:0-55488 GCF_051859125.1 Gemmata sp. | reverse complement strand
TCATAACCGATTAGAGGCTGCCACAACGACTTGCGGTTCACCAGACAGAGCCTAGGCGTGACGTACCGTACCGGCCCGATGGGATGGACGGACTTGCACGCTGGCGGAATCTTCTTCTGCGTCGTCTATCGGGAATGCCTGCGGTTCGATGACCAAGGCCGTGTCCGTCGGTGGTGCGAGGTGCTTGACGATTCCCGACCCCTTGACGATGAGGTCGAACAACTTCGGGCGCACCGTTCGCGCGGGAAGTATCGAGTCAATGATCGCGGGTATCTATCTTGCCTCTTTCCCGATCTTCAGTTGACCGGACTGCCTTGCGACCAAGTGCCAGAAATCCTCGCATTCCATGCATATCGGGCAGAGTCGGGCGTCTCGTCCAGTTTGGTTTACCGCAGGCGACGAACCAGTCGAAATCGGGACCATAAGTGACCTGGGCCACGTTCCAGGGCCGCGACTTCCGCCTCACCGACGTCCACGGCCACGTCGTGAAAGACATCCTGGCGTGACCGCCGCTCGACCCGCACATCCGGCACGGCCCGCACAGGTTCCCGTGCGGGACAACTTGAACAATTCCGGCGCGATTCTGGTAACGGGGGTGCAACCACTCCCTTGAGAGTGCCCCAACCCGCTGTTAGGCTAGAACCGGTACCGGAAGCCCTCTCCGAGCATCCCGTCCGACGCCGCCCAGAGGCCACCACATGCGCCGCGAATCGAAGTGGGTCGTCGCCGCCGCCTTGGTCACCGGGAGCGCCGGCGTCGCGAGCTGGGCGCGAGAGGACGCTGCCCCCGAGAGCAAGCCGGCCCCGGCCCCCGCACCGCTGGTCGTCCGGCCCGACCCCAGGGTCGCGCAGCTCCTCGCCGACCTCGGGTCCGACGACTACCGCACCCGCGAGAAGGCCGGCCGCGACCTCACCGCCCTGGGCGAGAAGGCGCTGCCCGGCATGAAGGCGGTGCTGCTCGCGACGGACAGCCCCGAGGTCCAGCGGCGCCTCGCGGTACTGGTCCGCAAGATGGAGGTCGACCGGCTCGTCGCGCCCAAGCGGGTGACGCTCGCGGTGAAGCAGAAGACGGTGAAGGAGGCGCTCGACGAGGTCTCGAAGCAGACCGGGTACAAGATCGAGTACGGCGGCAACGGCGGGAACGAACTCAAGCACGACTTCGAGTTCGACGGCGCCCCGTTCTGGGTCGCCATCGACCGGGTCGCGTCGGCCAACGGGTGTGTGGTGTTCGCCGAGTACGACGACGAGACGATCCGCGTGTACAACCAGGACTCGGTCAACCCGTACGTCGCCTACGCCGGCCCGTTCCGGTTCCTCGCCACGAACATCAACTCGAACAAGAGCGTGCAGCTCTCGGGCATCAACCGCCGCGGCGGCAACGCCCAGCGGCACGAGAACATGAGCTTCCAGTTCCAGATCCAGTCGGAGCCGAAGAACCCGATGCTCGGCGTCACCCAGGCCGAGGTCATCAGCGCCACCGACGAGAACGGGGGCAGCCTGATCCCGCCCAGGGACCCGAACAACCGCCAGGCGTACTACGAGAACCGCGGGATGCGGGGCCACAACACCTACGGGAACCTGAACCTGAACCGGTCCGGGGCCGGCGCGGCGACCACCATCAAGTCGCTCAAGGCCAAGATCGGCATCATCCTGCTGTCGGGCGTCACCCCGGAGATCCTGATCGGCGACCCGCTCAAGGTGAAGGGCAAGGCGTTCGTCGGCCGCACCGCGGAACTGGACTTCACCAGCCTCGTCGAGGACCCGAACACCAAGGGGTCCTACGTCCTGGACGCCACGATGCGGAAGCTGGGCGTCACCGACGAGAACCAGCAGGACTACAACTGGAGCAACTCGGCGTGGAGCCGCATCGAACTCCAGGACGCGGCCGGCAACAAGTACCAGACCCACGGCCCGAACAACCTCAACAACAACGGGGCGTCGGTCCAGTTCACGATCCCGTTCACCCCGAACGACCGCCGCACCGGCAAGGCGAACAAGCTCGGCCCGCCGGTCAAGGTCGTCGTGAACGAGTGGCTCTCCGTCACGCACGAGGTGACGTTCGAGTTCAAGGACCTGCCCCTTCCGTGATTGTTGAAGAGTGTTGGGAGTGTTTCCGTGTTGAGCGTCTCTTGGACACCAACACGGAAACACTCCCAACACTCTTCAACACTCCGAATCAGAATTCTGAATCCGAGCTGTACACGCGGTCGAAGTCGCCGACGCCGAGCCGCAGCGCAAGGTGCTGGAACTCGTCAGCATACCCCGCGGTGGTGTGGTGCAGGTGCTCGCCCTCGGAGAGCAGGGGGAGGAGCTTGCGGCGGCGGACCCCGGCCCTCCGCAGCGCCCGGCGGAACGGCTTCAGGTTCTTGGCGTAGACGTGGAACAGCTTGTGCTCGTCGAACTGCACCTCGACCGCCCGCCCCGGGGCCATGACCGCGATGCCCGTGCAGCCGTCGTGCGTGAGCAACTGCTCGAACTCGCACAGGTAGCTCTCGAGGACCGGGCGGTCGATGTGGTCGCGGCGCAAGTCGGTGTGGTCGGTGCCGTTCCCGTGGCTGCTCTCGAGCACCACGTGGACGACCTCGCCGAGCGGTTCCAGGAGGGCCAGGAACGTGTCGAACACCCGCTCGGCCGAGACCGCGGCCGAGAGCATCGGCATGCGGACCCCGACGCTCGGGTCGCGGTAGACCTCGACCCGGTAGCCCTCGTGGGGCCGGACGGGGACGCCGGGTCCGGGCCGGACCGCGTCGGTCAGTTCGAACGCGCCGTAGCGGTTCGTGGAGAGGTGCGTAGCCAGCCAGTCCGAATTCACGGAACGCCCTCGCGACAAGGGGGAATGACGGCCCGGGCGGGGTGAGCTGCGTGGTGTCGCGTCGTGGCGTGTGGTCTGGTCGGGTGCCCGGTCCGTCTCGATCTCAAAAACATAGTCCCTGTTCCGAACCCGTGGCGTCCGTGCCGCGGGAATTATACTCACCCGGCGGCCGAAAAGGCGCGAAACTGGCGGGTCTCCGGGGTGTTCGGGTTCTTCGGGCGGGACCGCGGCAGCCGGGATTACCGGCCGTTGGGATGGCACCGGGCCAATAAACGGGTAAGCTCGAACCTGCTTTCGGGCCGAATAGTATGTGGTCACCCCTCCGGGGACCCGCGCCCGGCAGCTCCTCGCCCCCCACGACCGGCGGTCCGCGCCATGCGAATCTGGCTCGCGCCA
Source organism: Gemmata sp. (assembly GCF_051859125.1). Classification (NCBI taxonomy): domain Bacteria; kingdom Pseudomonadati; phylum Planctomycetota; class Planctomycetia; order Gemmatales; family Gemmataceae; genus Gemmata; species Gemmata sp. The sequence goes on along the minus strand of NZ_JBHYGG010000246.1, from coordinate 52,281 downwards.
CTCCTGTTCCTCGTGTCGGCTGCGTGGTTCGTGGCCGCGCAGCCGCCCACCGGGTCGCCGGCCGACCAGGGGAAGCTCGTCATCCGGCCGGGCGGGAAGGGGATCGAACTCCCGCAGCCCGCCGACGCCGCGCCGGGCGCGCCAGGCGCGGCTGGTGACGAGAAGGCCGGGTTCATCGTGATCCGGCCGGGCGGGAGGGGCGTCCCGTTCTCGGCGACGGCGAGCACCGTTCCCAAGCAACCCGTGCCCACGAGTGGGCAGCCCGTGCCCACCGCGGGCGTGCTGAACGTGCCCCCGCCCGGCCCGCAGCCGGCCCCCGGCAAGGACGAGAAGCCGCTCTTCGACTACTGGTTCGCGATCGGCGTCGAGGGGCAGCGGGTCGGGTACGTCAACTGGGCGGCGAAGGAGGTGGAGAAGAACGGGAAATCCTTCGCCGTCGGCGTGCGCTACCTGAACCTCACGGTTTCGCGGTTCGGCAGCGCCGTGACCCAGTGGGGCGAGGAATCCACCGTCGAGACGCTCCCCGGTGAGGTACTGATTACGTCGATGCGGCAGGGGCTGGGCAAGGACCAGGCGCTGGCGCTCACCGGGGCCGTCGAGGGGAAGACCCTCAAGGTGAAGGGTGACGGGGCCGCGGCCGGCGCGACCGACACCCCGTGGGTCGAGGGGGTCGTGGGGCTGGCCCGCGAGCCGAGGCTCTACAAGGAGCTGAAGCTGAAGGCGGGCGAGGGGTACGAGTTCCCGTCGTACATCCCGACCGTGAACCGGGTGGTGAAGACGACCCTCACCTACGAGGGCGAGGAGACCCGCGTCCTGTGGGACAAGACCCCGGCCCAGAAGTTGCTACGGTTCGTCACCAGGCCCGAGCCGATCGGCAAGGTGAAACTCCCCGCGTCGACCACCTGGGTCGATGCCGAGACGTTCGAGCCCTTGATGATGGAGACCGACTTCCCCTCGTTCGGGGGCCGGCTCACGTTCCTGCGGACCACGAAGGACGCGGCCACGGTCGCGGTCGCGAAGCCGATCGAACTGTTCAACGTGCAGTCGATCCGCCTGGACCGCGAGATTCCGGGAATACACGGCAAGGGGTCCGTCGTCTACAAGGTTGCGATCTCGAAGGACGACGACCCGACGACGGTGTTCGCCACCGACACCCGACAGGTGGTGAAGAACCTCGACGACAAGGCGAAGACCTTTGAGCTGCACGTTTCGGCGAGCCACGGCCCGGTCAAGGACGCGCCCGCCCAGCCCGCCCCCGGCAAGGAGTTCCTCGCGAGCAACTTCTTCATCAACTGGGACAACGACGCGGTGAAGGCGCACGCGGCGAGGGCCGCCACCGGGCTCCCCGCGGCCGCGACCCCCTGGGACAGGGCCGTCGCGGTCGAGCGGTGGGTGAAGGCGAACATGAAGGCGTTCGAGTTCTCGCAGGCGATGGCCACCGCGGACAACGTTGCGAAGACGCTGAGCGGGGACTGTACCGAGTACGCGATGCTCTCCGCGGCGATGTGCCGGGCGCTCGGCGTGCCGTCGCGGACCGCCCTCGGGGTGGTGTACGCACCCGGGCCGGGCGGGAAGCCGTACCTCGCGTACCACATGTGGTTCGAGGTCTACGCCGGGGACCAGTGGGTGCCGCTCGACGCGACCCTCGGGCTCGGCGGGGTCGGCCCCGGGCACGTGAAGATCACGGACCACAGCTGGCACGAGGAGCGGTCCCTGGCGCCGCTGCTCCCGGTGCTCCGGGCGCTGACCACCCGCCCGGCGTTCGAGGTGCTGAAGGCGAGCCCGTGACGGGGAAGGCGCGAGCCGGGGACGCCCACCGCGGCCGTTCGGATTTCGAGCTCCGAGCTTCGATTTCGGGTTCCTTGTGGTGGCGTTGTGAAAATTGAGTGCGAGATAGCTTCCTTGCCGCGCGGCGTCTATACTCGTGGAGGTTCGAACTCGTGCCCCCGCCGCGGCCGGCGGGTCGCGCAAGCACACACGGGGGCCGGCGTTCCCCCAGCGAACGGGTCGGTGTGTCGGGGCCGTGCGGGACGATGCCGTGAGCCAGAACCGATGAACCCGCTCCGCGCTCCGCTGTCGGGGGTGCGGACATGACCGACCGGGAACCGACAGTCCCGGCCGAGCAGCCCCCCCACCCCGGGGGGGCACGGGCCGCCGTTGCGGGGGGCCGGCCCGTGACCACCACCGCGCACACCGAAGTTGCCCACCGAGGCGATGCCCAGCCGATGTCCCTGACCCTTTCACCACGGCCGCCCGTTCGCGCCCCGGCCACCGACGAGCCGCCGGCCGACCCCGTCCGCGGCTTGCTGGCGCGGCTCCTGTCGCCCGGTGCGGAGCCCCCGGCCTTTGCCGCCGTCGCGAGTTGCCCCCCTCTCGACCTCTCCCCCGCCGAGTGCCACGCCGCCCGCCGCGCCGCCGCGTGCCCCGACCTGTTCGTGGCCCACGCGCCGGACGCCGCCGTCCGCGAGCGGGTCGTCGCCGCCGTCGCCCGGCTGTGCGGTGCCGGCCGGTGCCTCGTGCTGACGCCCAACCCGGCCGCCGCCGACCGGATCGCCGAGCGGCTCGCGCGGCTCGACGCCGCGTGCGTCGCCCGCGCCCTGGCCGACGACGAGAACCCGGTCCGCCCGTCGCCCCTCGCCTCGAAGGTCACCTCGGCCGCCCTCGGGGCCGCCCACGCCGACGCGCTAAAGTCCGACGCGGCCGCGGCCGTGGCCGCCGCCGACGCCCGCCTCAGCGCCCTGGAGCACCTCGCCGGGCGCGTCGCCGCGGTCGCGGGGCTCGAAGCCGACGTCGCCGCGTGCGCCGCCCGCCACGCCGCGGTCGAGGCGGCCGTCCGGTCCGAGACCGACACGCCGTTCGCGGCCCGACTCGCCGGCCTCCGGGCGACGCACGAGCAGCACGCCGCCCGGCTGACGGCCGAGGTCGCCGCGCTCGAACTGTCCCGCTCCGAGAAGGAGGCCGCCCTCGCCACCGCCCACCAGCAGCACGCCGAGTTGGCGGCCCCGGGAGCGAAGAAGCCCGGGCTGCTCGGCCGGCTGTTCGGCGGCGGCAAGCACGGCCCCGACCCGGTCGAACTCGAGAAGCTGACGCACGCGCTCGAAGCGGACCTCGCCGCGATCGCCGCCGGCACCGCCGACCGCCGGGCGCAGCTCGCGGCGGCCGCGGCCGCACACGCCTCCGAACTCGAAGCCGTGGTCCAGGCCGAGGTCGCCGCCCGCCGCACCGGGATCGAGGCCGAACTCGCCCCCCTCACGTCCGAGACCGAGAAGGCCCGCTCCGATGCGTGGGCCGCGGCCGCGGCCGCCGGTGTGACGTCCCTCGCGGCCGACGAGCTGACGGCGGCGCGGTACGCGACGACGCTCTCGCTGGTGGAGGCCAAAGAACGGGCCGCCGAGGCCGTTCGGTCCGCCCCGGACGCGGCCCGCCGGCACCTCGAACGCGTCCCGGTCGTCGTCGGCACCCCGGGGAGCGTTCACGTCGATCCCGCGTTCGGCCGTGGCCCCGACGGCGGCGCACCGTTCGACCTGCTCGTTCTGGATCAGGCCGAGGAACTCGGGGAGAACGACTTCGTGCAACTCGCGAAGCTCGCGACGCGGTGGGTGTTGATCGGCGACGCGGCGCTCCCCGACGAGCCGAAGCCGACGCACAACGGCACCGGCCCGCGGCGCAACGGCCGGCCGGTGGAGGTCCCGTTCGCGGCCCGGCTGGCCCGGGCGCTCGACCACGAGCCGTGGGCCGCGGAGCGCGACCGCCTGGTGTTCCGGCTCGTGCGGGTCGCCCCCGAGCAGCGCCGCAGCCTGTCCCGTGAGGCGGTCATCGACCGCCCCGAGGTCGAACTGCGGATCCTCGACACCGCCGCCGAGCCCGTTCTGGCCGAGGTCGCGTTCCCGCTTGCGACCGACGTCGCCGCGGCGAAGGCGTTCCTGTTCCGCGAACTCGGCGAGACGCTCCTCCGCCCACTCGGGACCGTCCGCTGGGAGGCGACGCCCGCGGGCGTGACCGCGTGCTGGCCCGACGCCGGCCGGCCCGACGGCACCTGGATCGACCTGGAACCGGGGGTCCGCGAGCGTGTCTGCGGCGCCGGGTGCGGGGCGTTCACCGCCGCGATCAGCTTCGACGCGAGTGCCGGCTGGGACGCCGACCGCGCCGCCGAGTGGCTGGCCGCCCGCGTGAGCCCCGAGTCGAGCGCCCGCTACGCCGCCGTGCCCCGCTCCGCTCGGGGCTGATACCGAATCCCCGGGATTCGTTTCTGTTCGTGGGGCAGGCATTCTTGCCTGCCCCCAGGCGCGTCGGGAGGCAGGCAAGAATGCCTGCCCCACCAAGGGCAACTGAGCCACGCGATCCGGGCTGAGTTGCCGCTTCTCGTGTGGCGTACACTGAACGTATGCCAATCCTCCTCGTCTTCGCACTCACCGCGGCCTGCATGCCGGTCCCGTGGCCCGAACCGCTCGTGGGCGGCGGTGAGCGCGCCGCCGTCGGGCTCACGGCCGCGGCGGTCACGCTGTCGGTGCTGCTTTCGTTCGCGGTCCGCACCTGGGTCGTCCACGCGCTCCGCGGCTCGCCGTCTCGCAAGATCGAAGTGGTCGACGGCTACGCCAGGCTCCGCCGCGTCCTCCTTTTTGTGAACCTCGGCCTCGCGGCCGCCTGCGTCCTCGCGTTCGGCTGGGGCTGGTACGTCTACCGGGCGGCCCTGATCGCCAACCCGTCCGGCGGCGGACTGATCTTCGCGCCGTTCGCCGAACTGCTCGTCCCGGCCCCGTACTTCGCCATCCTCCTCGCGGCCTGGACCATCTACTACGACGCCGAGCGGCTCATCCACCGGACGACCGTGCTCGGCCCGGTGCCGCGGCCGTTCTGGACCCGCGGCGGGTACGTGTTCCACCAGTTCCGCCAGTTCGCCCTGCTGGTCATGCTGCCGGTGGTGCTGTTCACCACACAGCAGACGCTCTCGCGATTCGCCCCCGAATTGACGCGCACCGACGGCTACCGCATCGGTTCGCTCGCGGTGGTGCCGGTGCTGGTCCTGTTCATGCCGCTGCTGATGCGGCCGCTGCTCGGGCTGAAGTCGATGCCCGCCGGGCCGCACCGGGCGCGGCTCGAAGCGCTCGCGGCCCGGCTCCACTTCCGCTGCGCCGACTTCCTGCTGTGGCCGACGCACGGGGCCGCGGCGAACGCGCTCATCGTCGGCCTGCTCCCGCGGGTGCGGTACGTCGTGTTCACCGACCGCATCCTCGACGACCTCCCGCCCGACGAACTCGACGCGGTGCTGGGCCACGAGGTCGGGCACGCGAAGCACGGCCACATCTGGCTGTACGCGGCGTTCCTCGGCCTGAGCATGACGGTGCTGGCGGCGCTGCTGGTGCTCCTCGACCAGCGGTTCACGGCAGCGGGCGTGGTGCTCCCCGAGTGGTCGAGGGACTGGCTCGCGCTGCCGCCGGTCGCGGTGCTGGCGGCCTACATTTTCCTGGTGTTCGGCTACCTGTCGCGGCGGTGCGAGCGACAGGCGGACGTGTACGGGTGCCGGGCGGTGTCGTGCGGCGACCCGAACTGCACGGGGCACGACTCCAGCACGGTGTACCCCGAGCGCGCCCGCGGCCTGTGCCCGACGGGCATCCGCACGTTCGCCCGCGCCCTGGAGCGGGTGGGGCAGGTGAACCACCTGGACGAGCCCGCCGGCGGCCGCCGCTCGCTGGTGCAACTCGTGCGGGGGTTCCTCGGGTGGCTGCGGGCGTGGCAGCACTCGACGATGCCGCGCCGCGTCAACTTCCTCCTGTCCCTGATCGCCGACCCGGCCCGCGAGCGCCGCTTCCAGCGCTCCGTGACGCTGCTGCGCTGGGCCCTCCTCGTCGGCCTCGTGGCGCTCCTCTACGCGCTCGGCGAAGCCGTCGGTTGGCACGAGTTGATGCAGGTAATGTGAAACGGGACCGGAGGTGTGAAGATGGCGAGCCGAAAACAAGAGATCTACTGTGCGCTTCTGTACGACGGCTTGATTCACATTCGCTTCTTGTGCGGCCGAGGGGCGCGACTCTCGGCCGAAGAGGCACTAAATTTCCAGGGCTGGTTCGAAGTTGGTTGGGAAGAAGCCAACTTCCTTCACCACGTCCACAACTCGATCCTTGATCCGGAGTATGTGGAGAATGACATCTCGTTCATCAACTTTGCCTTCCCGTGTCACATTTCGAGAATGGGTCACCAACTCGGGGGCTCGAAAGCGGCGTTAATGCTAGAGTTTTACGAGGGCGTTCCGGAAGCTCTGCACCCGCAACTCACCTGGCACCCATCAAAGGAATTCCGTGTGCTCGCAGCGCAGGGTAGGGGAGAGTGATGAGCGGGCTGGACTCCCTCAGCGTTGTGCCGTTCGCGGCGAAGCGGATCCCGAACGAGTACCCCGGCGGCGACCTGCCGTGGCAGGTGTACCACACGGTCCGCAACGCCATCGTGGCGACGTGCCGGAGGTGCGGACCGACCGGGCCGATGGGCGTGGTCAAGATCGTAGCGGACGCCGTAGACCCGTACCTGATGCTCGCCCACGATCCCAATTTCTGGGAGCGCGGCGACCAAGGCCCGACCTACTACATCCTCGACGACCAGCCCAACAGCGAGCGGTACTGCTACGCGGAACTGCTCGGTGACGACTCGTTCAACGCCTGCTGGTTGCTCGCGATCACGGCGACGCTCCGCGAGTTCGACGGCTGGGAGCTCGGCGTCAGCAACATCCCGGGCAGCTACGTCCTCATCTTCGGCAACCGGTTGATGGTCCGCGGTCGCCTCGCGAAGTGTCGAACCGCGACGGAAGTGGTCGAAACGGCGCAGCGACTGATCCGCCGCGGCCGCAAGCGGTGGTGGCAGGTCTGGCGGAGCGGCCGCGGAGAGGGATGAGGCGTCCCCCCGTCACCGGCCGCGGGTCGCGGCGCCCGTGCCGAACATTCCCTGTCCCGCCGGCCGCGCTCCGGGTACGCTGCACGTCCTTCCCCGACGTAGCCCGGTGCCCCATGCCCGCCAAGAAAGTCGCAGCGGTCGTTACCGAGTACCGCAAGTGGTCGCACGCCGACGTGATCCTCCGCAACCTGCTCGACGGGTACCCCGACGGCACCCGGCCCGAGATGCAACTCGTGTCGCTCTTCACCGACCAGGTGCCCAAGAACGACATGAGCCGCGAGTTGGCGAAGAAGCACGGGTTCAAGGTCTGCGACACGATCGCCGAGTGCCTCACGCTCGGCGGCAAGGCCCTCGCGGTCGACGCGGTCCTCTCCATCGGCGAGCACGGGAAGTACCCGACGAACGAGAAGGGCCAGCTCCTGTACCCGCGGCGGCGGTTCTTCGAGGAGATCACCGCGACGTTCGAGAAGACCGGCGCGTCGGTCCCCGTGTTCAACGACAAGCACCTCGCGGCGACGTGGGACGACGCGAAGTGGATGTACGACCGGTCGCGGAAGCTGATGTTCCCGTTCATGGCCGGGTCGTCGCTCCCGGTGACGTGGCGGAAGCCGAAAGTGGTGCTGCCGAAGGGGTGCGAGCTGACCGGCGTGGTGCAGATCGGGTACGGCCCGTTCGAGGGGTACGGGTTCCACGCGCTGGAGGCGATGCAGTGCATGGTCGAGCGGCGCGCCGGCGGCGAGACGGGCGTCGCCGCGGTGACGTGCCACAGCGGGGGCTCGGTCCTCGCCGCGATGGAGGGGCACGTGTGGGCGCTCGGCGGGCCGGCCGCTCGCGCCGCGCGACGCGAGGTGATGTGGGAGGCGTTCGACAAGCACCCCTGGGCCGGGCCGCTGCTCGAAGCGGGGCTGAAGCACGTCTCCGACCACGCGGCCGGCGACATGCGGCGGATCGCGGCCGCGGCGAAGGACTCGGGGGTGATCGAGGTCGAGTACCGCGACGGGCTGCGGGCGTTCGTGGTCGTCCTGAACGGGTGGTTCCACGAGGGCGACGGCGGGGCGTTCATTTTCGCCGGGCAGCGAAAAGGGGCCGACAAGCCCGACGCGTGCCAGTTCTACCTGCAGCAGCCCGACCCGTTCGCGCACTTCGCCGAACTGACGAAGGCGATCGACTCGATGGTGCGGACCGGGCACGCCGCGTACCCGGTCGAGCGCACGCTGCTGACCACGGGCGTCCTCGACGCGGTGATGACGAGCCACCACGCGAACGGCAAGCGGATCGAGACGCCGCACCTCGCGATCAAGTACGCCCCGACCGAGTGGGGACCGGCCACGGGCGAAATCCCGAAGCCGAAGAAGGAGTGACCGGCACCGCCGCGTCGAGTTCGGGTTGAACCCTTCGCACCCACACGCTGTCCCACCCCGGAGCCCACACGATGCCCCTCCGCGTCGCCCTCGCTGCCCTGGCCGCCCTCGCGCTCGCGGGGCCGGTCTCCGCCGCCGACAAGCCGAACGTCGTCGTCATCCTCGCCGACGACCTCGGCTACGGCGACGTGAAGTGCCTGAACCCCGAGGGCAAGATTCCGACGCCGAACATCGACCGGCTCGCGGCGAGCGGCATGGTGTTCACCGACGCGAACACGCCGAGCGGGGTGTGCTCGCCGACGCGGTACGGGCTCATCACCGGCCGGTACCCGTGGCGGTCGAAGCTCAAGAGCGGCGTCCTCGGGGGCCTGAGCCCGCGGCTCATCGAGCCGGGCCGCGTGACCGTCGCCCAGTTGCTCAAGGACAGCGGCTACCACACGGCGTGCATCGGCAAGTGGCACCTCGGCATGGACTGGCAGCTCAAGCCCGACAAGAAGGTGACCGAACTCGGCATCGAGCCGCGGGACCAGGTGTTCAACGTCGAGTACGACAGGCCGATCAAGAACGGCCCGACCGCGGTGGGGTTCGACCACTACTTCGGCATCTCGGCGTCGCTCGACATGGTGCCGTACACGTTCATCGAGAACGACAGGGTGACCGCGAACCCGACCGAGGACCGCGACTTCCCGTTCTTCCCCGGCCGCACGACTGGGCCGCGGTGCCGCAAGGGGCCGGCCGCGCCGGGGTTCGAGGCCGAGAACGTGCTGCCGGAACTCACCAAGCGGGCGGTCGCGTACCTCGGCGAGCGCGCCAGGGCGAAGACGCCGTTCTTCCTCTACGTGCCGCTGGCCGCCCCGCACACGCCGATCCTGCCGACGAAGGACTGGCACGGGAAGTCGGGGCTGACCCCCTACGCCGACTTCGTGATGGCCACCGACGCGGCCGTCGGCGAGGTGCTCGCGGCGCTGAAGGCGAACGGCCTGGAGGAGAACACGCTCGTGGTCCTCACCAGCGACAACGGGTGCTCCCCGCAGGCCGACATCCCGGCGCTGCTGAAGCTCGGCCACAACCCGAGCCACGTGTTCCGCGGCCAGAAGGCCGACATCTTCGAGGGCGGGCACCGCGTCCCGTTCGTCGTGCGGTGGCCCGGCAAGGTTCCCGCGGGCGCGAAGACCGACCGCACCGTGTGCCTCACCGACCTCACCGCGACGTGCGCCGAACTGATCGGCGCGAAGCTCCCGGACGACGTCGGTGAGGACAGCATCAGCTTCGCGGCCGCGTGGGCGTCGCCGAAGGACCCGCCCGCCCGCACGGGGCTGGTGGTGCAGTCGGTGAACGGCTCGTTCGCGGTCCGCGAGGGAAAGTGGAAGCTGTGCCTGTGCCCGGGGTCCGGCGGGTGGAGCGCGCCGAGGCCCGGCAAGGACGAGGCCGGCCTGCCCGCGGTGCAGCTCTACGACCTGGAGGCCGACGTCGCCGAGAAGACCAACCTCCAGGACAAGCACCCGGACGTCGTCGAGCGGTTGACCAAGCAGTTGGAGAAGTGGGTCGCCGACGGCCGCAGCACCACCGGCAAGCCGCAGCAGAACACCACCCCGGTAACGATCCGCAAGAAGTGACCGTCACTTGAGGTACACGCGGCGCGCGGCCTCGCGGTACGTTGTTTCCAGGTCGATTGTGATCGCGTGCTCGACCGTCAGCGGCAGCGGAATGGCCGCGAGCGGTTGCCCCGGGGTGAGGGGCCGCCGCCACACCGCCAGCAGCGTCCCGCCCGGGACACTCTCCCCGACGCGGTAGCTCACCGCGAACGGCACCGGGCACGGCGGTTGCTCGAACGCGAGGTTCGCGGCGATCACGTCGGCGAAGGAGAACCCGACCGGCCGCGGCAGCACGTCGATCAGCATCAAGTGAACGCCCTGCCGCACGTATGCGAGGGAGCGGCCCGTGTACCGCTCCCGGGCCGACGGCCGGTCCTTGTTCCGTGGCGAGACGATCTCGATGGCCGCGACGAGTTGGCCGTGCAGGTCGATGTGTAGGGCCGTCTGCGGGTCGAGGTCGAACACCGCAACGGTCTCGGTGTCGGGCGCGGTGGGGTCGCCGGTGGGCTGCGCCGCGGTGCCCCCGGGCTCACCCTCCCAGGTCCGAACGTTGAGGTCGGGACGCCCGTTGGGGGCGTCGATGGTCAGAGCGGGCACCGAGCCGATGTACGCCCGGTACCCGGGCGGCAATCGTTGCTGAATCAACTCGAGAAGTTCGTTCTGCCAGACGAGGTGCAAGCTGTTCCACCCGCGGTCGTCGGCCCAATCGTGCAGCGGCATCTCGCCCCTCCGGTGACATCTTACCACGCCGCGCCTCACTTCTTCGCGCGCGCGAAGTCCTGCTCCAGGAACGTCATCCCCTCGACGTCGCCGGCGGCGCTCAGGCGGAAGACGACGTCGAACGTCGTGCGGTCGAGCGTCGCGACCTCGTCGGCCGGTTCGACCGGCACCGCCGTGAACGTGTCGAAGTGGTAGTGCTCGAGGCGGAACGCGAGCTTGCCCCACTTCACCCGCAACTGCTCGCCGTCGAGCGCCACCGCGGCGCGGCCGTAGGCCGGCTCGTCGTAGCTCCCGGCGTAGCTCTTGAGCGGCAGGCTCGGCTTGGTGTCGGGCTTGCGGTCGGTCTTGCGCTTGTTGAGGCGTACCGCGGTGGTGAAGTCGAGCAACTCCAGCGACGCCTTCCCCTCCTTCACCCAGTCCTCGGGCGGGAGCCCCAGGAGTTGGTCCAGCGCGGTCTTGGCGACCGCTTCCGCGAAGAGCGACGGCCGGAGGTTGCACACCACGAACACGCCGACCCTCTTTTCCGGAACGAGCATGCACTGCGCCCGGAACCCGGTGAGCGTGCCGCCGTGCGACACGCAGTCGAACCCGCGGTAGTCGTGGACGAACCACCCGAGCCCGTAGCTGCTGAACCGCGTCGCCCGCTTCGGGAAGTACAGCGCGAACGCCCCCTCGGGCTTGAACAGCATCTGCGGGGCGTGCGTCTCCTTCAGGACGCGCTCGGGGAGGAGCCGCTTGCCGTCGAACTTGCCCCCGGCGATCTGGAACCGGAGCCAGTTCGCCAGGTCGGCTGCGGTGCTGTTCACGCACCCGGCCCCGCCCGCGTGGTCGATCTCGTCCCACTTCACTTGCGACACCGACTTGTCGAACGCGAGGTAGTGCGGGGTCGCGTGGTCCGCCGCGGACGAGCCGGCCCTCGAGGTGCAGCTACTCGCCGTCATCTGGAGCGGGTCGAAGATTCGCTTCTGCACGGCCGCCGCCCAGTCGCCCCTCTCGATCCGCCCGGCGATCAGCCCCGCCGTCGTGAACGGCACGTTCGAGTACTCCCAGGTGCTGCGGAACGACGTGGACGCCTTCGCCTTGCCCCACCGCTTGATGACCTCGCCCGGGTCGGTGCTGAGGCCCGCCCACAGCACGTCGTGCCGCGGCATCCCGGTGCGGTGGCACAGGAGGTCGCGGAGCGTGACCTCGCGGTCCGCGAGTTCGTCGGACAGGCGGAACGTGTCAAGGTGGTCGCGGACCTTGTCGTCCCACTTCAGCTTCTCGTCGGCGACGAGCATCGCGAGGAGCGTGGCGGTGAACCCCTTCGAGCACGACGCGACCGGGAACACGGTGTCGGGCGTGACCCGCTCGGGCCTCCCCTTCTGGCGGACGCCGAACCCCTTCAGGTAGACGACGTCGTCGCCCCTCACGACGACCACGGCCGCCCCGGGCACGTTCATCTCCTTCATCGCCCGCTCGATGACCTCGTCGAGCGCCTTCGGGTCGAGGTCGGCGGCGCGGGCCGGGTGCGGGACGAGCAGCAGCGCGATCAGGGCGTACCGTCGCATGTCGGTCTCCGGGGTGTGCGGTCCCGTCCGTTGTACCACGCGGCCGCCGCCGTAAGGTAGTAGTCACCCCCAGACCCGCGAGATCCCCATGACCCCGACCTCTCCGCTGCCCGACCCGGCCCCCGTGCTCGACCTGCTGATGGCGTTCCGCCGTTCGAAGGTAATGTTCGCCGGCGTCACGCTCGGCGTCTTCGACGCGCTCGAGGCCGGGCCGAAGACCGCCGCCGCGCTCGCCACCGAACTGAAGGCCGACGGGGACGCGCTCGGCCGGCTGCTCGATGCGTGCGTGGGGCTGCACCTCCTCACGCGCAGCGGCGAGGGCTACGCGAACACGCCCACCGCGACGGCGTACCTGACCTCGGCGAGCCCGCGGCGGCTCACCGGCTACCTGCGGTTCACCGACGAGATCCTGTGGAAGCTGTGGGGCAACCTCGCCGACGCGGTCCGGGACGGTACGCACGGGTGGAAGCGCACGTTCGGCTGGGACGGCCCGATCTTCGGGCAGATCTTCCACACCCCGGACCTGCGCCGCGAGTTCACGATGGGGATGCACGGCATGGGGGTGATCTCATCGCCGCAGGTGGTGGCGGCGTTCGACCTGTCCCGGTTCCGCACGCTCGTGGACCTCGGCGGCGCGACCGGGCACCTCGCGGTCGCCGCGTGCCGGCGGTACACCGCGCTTCGCGCCACCGTGTTCGACCTGCCGGAAGTCACGCCGATCGCGACCGAACTGGTCGGCGCCTCGGACGTATCCGCCCGCGTGGGCGTGGTCAGCGGCGACTTCTTCGTCGACGAGCTCCCCGCGTCGGACCTGTACTCGCTCGGCCGCATCCTGCACGACTGGTCCGAGGACAAGATCCTGCTGCTGCTCCAGAAGGTCTACGACCGCCTGCCGGCCGGCGGGGCGCTGCTCGTCGCCGAGAAGCTCATCAACGACGACCGCACCGGGCCGGACATGGCCCAGATGCAGGACCTGAACATGCTCTTGGTAACTGAAGGGAAGGAGCGAACGCTCGGCGAGTACGCGGCGCTCCTGAGGCGCGTCGGGTTCGCGAGCGTGGACGGCCGCGCGACGGGCGCCCCGGTCGACGCGATCCTCGCGGTGAAGTAGCGGCGTCGCATGCCGCTGGTTCCTCACGGGGGCGCGGCGGCTCGCGCTGATCATTTTTCTCTTGTGCGAGCCCCGGGGTTGGGGGTAACCTCAGGCAGTTTCACGTCTTTGGTTCGCGCACCACACCGGCACCCACGGCACTCGCCCCCGTGGCCGAATCGAACTGGGGTTCTCCATGCGCTCGGTCATTCCGGCAGGTCGGTGGCTCGCCGCGGCGGTCGCGGTGGCGTACCTGGTGTCGCTCGGCGGGCGGGCCGCGGCGCAAGCGCCCAAGCCGGCCGACAGGCAAGCGATCGACATGGCGATCGACAAGGGGGTGAAGTACCTCCGGGAGAGCCAGAACCCGGTCGGGAGCTGGGGCAAGGGGACCGGGGCCGGGCCGGGGAAGGGGTGGGGCGTCGGGTACACGTCGCTGGCGTGCGTCGCGCTCATCGAGTGCGGGGTCCCGGTCACCGACCCGGGGATCGTCAAGGCGGCGAAGGCCGTGCGGGGGTTCGCCGACGCGGGCGAACTCGTCGACACCTACGAGATCTCCTTGGCGATCCTGTTCCTCGACCGCCTGAACGGCGGCAAGAACGACCGCACCCGGATCCAGTACCTCGCGGCCCGGCTCATGGCCGGGCAGTCGATGAACGGCGGGTGGACGTACAAGGTGCCCAAGCTCACCGGCCCGGAGACCGTCTCGACCCTCGCGGCGCTCCGGAAGATGTCCCCGCCGCCGCCGCCGTTCGTGCCCAGCTCGCGGGACCGCCCGGGGGCGCTCGGCCTGTGCATCAAGGCGTCCGACGACGTGGTCCCGAGGGCCCCGCCGCCGGCGTTCGACGCCGACAAGGGCCGGGCCGACGCGATGAAGTTCACGACCCCGGTCATGCGCGGGTGGGCGGTGTTCCAGCCCCCGGGCCTCGTCGCGGCGACCGACCCCGAAAAGAAGATCGCCGACTGTAACTCGAACACGCACTTCGCGATCGTCGCCGTGTGGGCCGCCCGGAAGTACGACGTGCCGGTCGAGCCGACCCTCACCCTGCTGGCCAAGCGGTTCCGCGTCAGTCAGGCCCGGGACGGCGGGTGGGCGTACAACTTCGTCAAGGGCGGCGGCCCGAACGGCACCCGGTCGATGACGTGCGTGGGCCTGCTCGCGCTCGCCATCGGCCACGTCGTCGACCCCGAGGTCGGCGTCCCGCCCGAGAAGGACCCGAAGGTCGTCAACGGGTTCGCGTGGCTCAGCAAGCAGATCGGCGCGCCGACCGGCACGGCCGACAACAAGCCCCCGGTCAAGAACATCGGCGGCCTCTACTACATGTGGGCGATGGAGCGGATCGCGGTCGTCTACGACGTCGGCAAGCTCGACAAGAAGGACTGGTACCAGTGGGGGGCCGAGGTGCTCCTGTGCCACCAGAAGGACGACGGCTCGTGGGCCGACGGCGGGTACCACGGCGAGCACGAGGTGCTGAACACCGCGTTCGCGCTGCTGTTCCTCAAGCGCGCGAACCTGACCCCGGACCTGTCGCGGCGGTTCACCATCGACCCGTCGGCCCTGACCGCGAAGGTCTCGGAAACGGTCGCGCCGCCGGTGTTCGTCCCGGACCCGCCGCAGCAACCGGAGCCAATCGCCCTCGCCCCTATGCCGCACGACTACGCCCCGCCCCCGCCGCCGAAGGCCGCACCGGCCCCGGTCGCGCAGCCGGCCGCCGCCGCGGTCAGCCCGCCGCCGAAGGAAAGCTCGAGCACGTGGCTCTGGATCGTCCTGGGCCTCGTCCTGCTGCTCGTGCTCGGCCTCGTCCTGTTCTTCCTGCTGCGGAAGAAGGGCGACGAGGAGGAGAAGCCCAAGAAGAAGAAAAAGAAGAAGGGCGTGAAGTCGGGCGGAAAGACGGAGAAGGTGGAGACCGCGGCCAAGGCAAAGGTCAAGGCGAAGTCGAAGGACGACGACGACGAGGACGACGACTGACCGTTCACATTTGGAACCGCGGCAGCTCGACGCCGCTCTCGCGAATCGCCCGGGCCACGTCCACGGCCCGGGCGAACTCGTTCCCCCGCAGCAGCGCGCGCAGCCGGCCGGTCGTCTTGTGGGTGCCGACGTAGGTGCGCCACGCGGACAGGCGCTTGAGCGGCAGTCGCGGCTGGCCCGGGTCGAACTCCCACGGGTGGAAGTACAGCATCGACACGGCCGGGGCCGGGGCCGCCGCCATCTGCCGCATCCCGGCCCGCATCACCCCGAGCGGGAACAGGCGGAAGTACCCGCCCCCCGCAACCGGCAGGTTGAATCGACCGACGCGGTACGTCAGCGGCGGCAGTTCCAGGATCTCGCGGGACCGCCCGACGGCCCAGAACGGCTGCCGCGGCGCGTCCGGGACGCCGTAGCGGTCGTGCCGCACGGGGAACACCGACGAGTCGTACTCGAACCCGCACCCGGCCAGCACGTCGACCGCCCACGCCGTCTCGCGCACGACGCTGAACGTCGGCGCGCGGAACCCGACGACCGGTGCGCCGGTCACGTCTTCCAGCGCGTGCTTGCTCGCGAGCAGGTCGTCCCGGAACGTCTCGGGCGTGAAGCGGTGGACCCGCCGGTGGTCCCAGCTGTGCGACCCGACCTCGTGGCCGGCGGCGTGAAGGTCGCGGACCAGCCCCGGGTGGGTGCGGGCGATCTCGCCGACGATGTAAAAACTCGCCTTCGCGCCGGCGGCGTGGAGCTGGTCGAGGAGCCGGCGGGTCGCGGCTTCCATGCGCCGCCCGTACTCGGCCCGCACCTCGACCGAGACCGCTAGACCCGCAGCGGCCTCGATCCGGTAGTGCTCCTCGACGTCGAAACTGGCGATGTGGAACGGTCGCACGCGGCCCCCTGCTACGCCCCGATAGGTTCGGGAGGTAGAGATAGCCCCGGACCGTGCCCGGGGCCACCGGCCGCGCCGCCCGATCACTCGACCCGTTCGACCGGGTCCGCGCCGCCGTCCTTCTTCCGGCGGAACAGGCCGTAGCCCGCGGCGGTCACCAGCCCGAAGAACCCGGTGACGATCGAGGCCGGCTCCGGCACGCTGCACGGCGGCGGGGGCGGGCACACGCAGCAGCACGGTCCCGGGGGCGGCGGCGGCGGCACGTCGATCGGCGGCGGCGGCGGCGGCGGCACGAACGGCGGCGGCGGCACCGGCGGGATCACCGGCGGAATCACAGGCGGCACGACCGGGGGTACCACGGGCGGCACCACCGGCGGAACAACCGGCGGCACGACCGGGGGCACCACGGGCGGCACCACCGGCGGCACCACGGGGGGCACCACGGGAGGAACCACCGGCGGCACGACCGGGGGCACCACGGGCGGGACGACCGGCGGCACCACCGGCGGGGGCGGCGACACGGGCGGCACCACAATGATCGGCGGCACCACGGGCGGCACGACGATCGGTGGAGGGGGCACGACCGGCGGGAAGAACGCGGTCGCGACCGTTGGGTTGATGAAGAACGGGATCGCGGTCAGCGTCGCCGTCGGGAGGATCGTATTCCAGCGCTTCTTACGGCGGGCGGCCATGGCACCCTCCTACCAAGTCTACCGGGTCTGGCGAAACTGCTCGGGTTCTGCCCCTTACTTCGGTTCGTCAAACTGCGCCGCTCCAGCATTTCGCCGCGGTCCGGCGGAAATCGCGGGCTTTGGGGGCGTGCGCGGAAGTGCCGGTTGTCGGGGTCGCGGGTCGGGTGCCGCGGGCGAGGGAAGGGAGGCGGGCGGCGCGCGGGAACCGGCGGGCCGGGGGTCTCGGGGTGCGGAGCGGGATGCGGGGGGGCCGAATGGTTCCGTAAGGTGACTCGCGCCGCCCGGGTTGCGGCGGCCCGTCGGAGACGTCAAGGAGGACTCATTCCCATGCGCCGGATCTATCTCGGTGGACTGGCCCTCGGACTGGGGATGTTCGCGTCCCCGGCCGCCGGCCAGGACGCCCGCACCGCTCCGCCGCAGCGGGCGGCCAGGCTCGGGAGGCCGGTCGCGGCGTCCGAGACCCCCGCGCCCGCCCCGGTCGATACCGGCGTCCGCCCTGCGGGCCTCGTCACGCCCCGCTCGGGCGAGGTTCCGGTCCCCAGTCCGATGCCCGGGGGGGGCGGCCGGCCCACGAGCACGCCCCTCGGCTCCGCGCCGGTGGGCACCCCGACGATGACCGCGCCGCTGCCCGGGGGCCGGGTCGCCGGCGGCCCGAGCGTCGTCGAGGACCGCGGCGTCCCCGCGCCGACCCCGACGCCGACCCTCGGGACGCTCTCGTACCCGACCGCGCTGCCGAACGGGGCCACCGTGGTCCCGTCGGTCGGCCCCGAGTACGGCTCGCCGCTCCCGGGGTACGAGGGGCCGGTGACCATCGGCGGCGACTGCGCCGGCGGCGACTGCGGCCTGGCCGTGGGCGACCCCGGCATCCCGGTGATGGGCGACGCGGTCGGCCGCATCGCCGGCCCCGGCCGGTGGTGGGCCACGGGCGAGTACCTGATGTGGTGGACGCAGTCCACCGCCGTGCCGACGCTGGTGACGACCAGCGCCCCGCAGTTCAACGGCATCCTCGGCCAGGGGAACACGACGCCCCTGGTGACCGGCTCGTTCGGGCAGACGTTCCACTCCGGCGGCCGGTTCGGCGTCGGCCGGTGGTTCGGCACCGAGCAGATCCGCGGGGTCGACGCCCGCATGTTCTTCCTCGGGCAGGCGGCCAGCACCGCGACCTACACCACGGCGACGGTCCCGTTCCTGGCCCGGCCGTTCAACAACGTGAACCCGAACACGCCGTTCTTCGGGCCGGACTCGGAGATCGTGGCCGACTCGACCCGGGCCACGGGCGGCGTGCAGGTCCACCTGGAGAACCAGCTCTGGGGGGCGGAGATCAACTACCGCCGGAACCTGTGGGGGGCCGACCCGTGTAACCCGTGCAGCGCGCACCGGCTCGACGCGCTCGTCGGCTACCGGTACGTGAACTTCAGCGAGAAGCTCTCGGTCACCGAGAACTTCACGACGCTCCCGGGGGCCACGCTCCCGGTGCCGCTGGCCTCGGGCGTCGTCACCGACCTGTTCCGCACGTCGAACGAGTTCCACGGCGGGCAGATCGGCCTGGCCGGCTCGGTGCAGCGGGGCCGGTGGTCGCTCGACGGGCGGGCGGCGATCGCGTTCGGTACGCTGAACCGGACCCTGTACATCGACGGCTCGCAGAACCTGGTGATGGCCAACGGGATGCCGGTGACCGCCCAGGGCGGGCTGCTCGCGCTCCCGGGGGCGAACATCGGGAAGTACAACGACAGCGTGTTCTCGGTCGTCCCCGAGGCGGGCCTGAACCTCGGGTACCAACTGACGAGCCGCATGAAGGTCTTCGTCGGGTACAACTTCCTGTACATGACGAACGTCCTGCGGCCGGCGGGCGCGATCGACACGAACGTGGACGCGGCCCGGATCCCGAACTTCCTGGCGGTCGGCGCGCCCCCTGTCCCGGGCACCCCGCGGCCGGCCCCGCAGTTCGGCTCGACCGGGTTCTTCGTCCAGGGCATCAGCTTCGGGCTGCAGTTCAACTGGTGACCCGGATCGACGTTCCCCTCGCGGCCCGCGGACTCCGATCCGCGGGCCGCATCATTTCCCCTGACCCAACTCCTCCCGCAAGAACGCGATTGTCACAACCCGGCCTCAACTGGTATGGTTCGCGGGCCGGACCCCCGGACCGGGCCGGGGGGTGGCCGAGTTGCTATATCTGACGTGAGCTTACCAGACCGGTACGACTGCCCGCCCGACACCCTGCCAGCCGCCGCGGAACGCGCGGCGCACGCCGACACGCACGCTCTCCCCGTTGCGGTGGCGGTTGTGTGACGGGACCGAGAAGGTTCCTCTCCCGACGACCCGTTGAGAACGAAGTCGGCCCCGCCGGGCCATCTTCCTCCGCCCGCCCTTGGCACCGCAGCCCGGGGCGCACCTGTTTCGTTGGAGTTGACCGCCATGAACCGCCGCTCGCCCCGCCCCCGCGGGTTCACGCTGATCGAACTGCTGGTGGTCATCGCGATCATCGCGGTCCTGATCGGCCTGCTCCTGCCCGCGGTCCAGAAGGTCCGCGAGGCCGCGTCGCGGATGCAGTGCCAGAACAACCTCAAGCAGATGGGCCTGGCGCTGCACAACTTCCACGACTCGCGGGGCAAGTTCCCCCCGGGCCTCGACTGCGCGACCTCCGGCGACAGCCGCGGCAGTTCGTTTTTCGTGTACATCCTGCCGTACATCGAGCAGGGCGCGCTCTTCAGCAAGTGGGAGTATGCCAACGGCGGCGGATACGCAAACGCCGCGAACAATTTGCTGGTCCAGAACGTCACCATCAAGATGTACAAGTGCCCGTCGAGCCCGCTCCCGGACCTCAACGGTGTCAACGGCTCGTCCCTGCCCGTCCAGCGGTCGGACTACATCGGCATCTCGGGTGCGGTGAACGGGCTGATCCCGGGGTACACCGACACTCGTACCCAGAACGGCGGCCCCTCTTCGGGTTGCTGCGGGGGCTCGACTATCTCGGGCGGCGGCATCCTGTACCCGTGGAGTGCCGTCGAACTCACGCAGATTTCCGACGGGACCAGCAACACGATCTGCGTCAGCGAGTGGGCCGATTGGTTGAACAAGACGACAACCCCGGTCGACTGGCGGTCGGTCGGCGGATGGATGATCGGAAACGGGGATCCGAACCACAACGCCCGCACGCCCCCGCCGAACTGGAACACGGGCAACAATTTTGGGAGCTACTACCCGGACATCCGCACGTTCAACCTCACCACGGTCCGGTATGCGATCAACCAGGTGAACGGGTGGTCGGGTGACTGCGCCGCGACGGGCGTGTGCGAGAACTACGGGTCGAACGGGCCGCTCCGCTCGGCGCACACCGGCGGGGTCAGCGCCGTGTTCGGCGACGGCTCGGTGCGGTTCCTGGCGAACTCCACGCCGGTCGGCGTCCTGGCGGCCCTGTCCATCCGCGACGACGGACAGGTCGTGGATCTGCCCTGATCGCGCGACCCGCACAAGGAGCCCCAACGATGCGCGTGAACCGAACGTCTCTGGCCGTGGTCGCCGCCGGGTTGCTCGCGGCCGCGGGGTGCGGCAAGGGCGAGCCGGGCCCGGTGCCCGTAAAGGGGACCGTCGAGCTCAACGGCAAGCCGCTGGAGTCGGGCAAGATCTACTTCGCCGCGCCCGACGGCAGGCCGCCCGTGCAGGGCGACATCGTCAACGGCGCGTACGCCCTCGAGTCGCTCCCCGGCGAGCGGCGCGTCGAGGTCCGCCGGTACGTGGACGTGAAGAACAAGAAGGGGCCGGCCGGCGAGCCGCTCACGACCGACACGATCCCGGCGAAGTACAACACGAACAGCACCCTGAAGGCGACCGTCACCGAGTCCGGCCCGAACGAGTTCCACTTCAAGCTCGACGCGAAGAAGTGACCGCCCGGCCGCAGAAAACCCTTGACGGGCGGGGCCGCGGCGGGCATACGCACCGGTCCGAACGACTCACGAACCGGGGGGCGGTCATGCGGCGACGAGTGGCGCTGGCGGCGGGGGTGGTGTGCGCGACCGCGGTCCTGGCCGACTTCGCCGGCGCGCAGAACGCGATGCCCGGTCAGGTCGTCGGCACCGGGTACGGCACGAACATCGTTGGGCAGCAGATCCCGAAGGCCGCACCGGCGGTCGGCCAGCCGCTCGGCCTCCCGGCCGACTCGGCGATGGTGCGGCGGTACGACCCGAACCGGCCGTACGACGCGCTGAAGGGCTCCAGCTACACCCCGGGCCAGGTCCGGGCCCCGGTCCCGGGCGGGGACCGGACGATCCTCCAGACGATCAAGGCGATCTTCATCAAGGAGAACCCGCCGGCCCCACCGGTCCAGCAGTCGACGTACTTCCCGAGCCTGTCGCGCCGCAACCGCGAGCGCGAGGAGGCGCGGCAGTGGCGGCGCGACTGACCGCCGGTCACTTGAGCGCCCCGGCCACGGCCGCGGCCCAGACCTCGTACCCCTTCGCGGTCATGTGCAGCCCGTCCTTGAGGAACAGCTCGGGCACCGGCGTCCCGTCGGCCCCGAGCATCAGCGGCACCACGTCCACGTAGACCAACCCGGTCCCCTTCTCGCAGTACGCCCTGATGAGGGCGTTCGCCTCCTTCTGCACGTCGAACTTCTTCCACCGGGCGATGCTCGGCTTCACGGCGACGAACAGCACCTTGCACGACGGGTTGTCGGCCCGCACGGCCGCGACGAACGCCTTGAAGTCGGCCGCGAGCTGCTCGGGCCTGCGGCCCCCGCCGATGTCGTTGTCTCCCGCGTAGAACACGACCGTGGCGGGCTTGTGCGGGGTGACGATCCGCGGGGCGAAGTGGACGCTGTCGGCCACGACCGACCCGCCGAACCCGACGTTGACGTACCCCGCGTCGGGGAACGACTTCTTCAGGTCCCACATCACGATGCTGGAGCTGCCGACGAAGAACACCCCGCCGGGCTTCGGCGGGTTCGCCGCGAGCCGCTTCTCGATGGCGGCGATGCTCTTCTCCCACTTCGCGAACGGGTCGACCGGGTGCGGCGGAGGGGCGACATCGGGGGCGTGGACCGCGGCGGCGACGAGTAGGGCAAACATCACGGATCCCCCGTCGGGCAGAATGTGTGGTACTGTGTGTTCTACCGTTGAAGTGTCGTCATACAACCCCCGAGGCCCCCGACCCACATGAGCACCCCGCCCCCCTCGACCGAGCCCGCGCCCCCGCCCTCGCCTCCCGTCCCACCCGCCCCTCCCGCTCCGCCATCCGCCCCGGGCCGGTCGTTCTTCGCGCTCCCGCGCCGCGACTTCTTCGTGGGCGGGGTCGCGGGCCTGATCGCCGGCAAGGTGGCGACGTGGGTGCAGCCGCTGGAGTGGACGCAGAAGGAGCTGCCCGACGGTACGCAGTTCTCGTTCTCGCAGTTCGGCGAGGACCTCGTCATTCGGGGGCTGTTCGAGCCGCTGGGGGTTGCCCGGCCGAGCTACCTGGACATCGGGGCGTACGACCCGATCCGGTCGAACAACACTTACCTGTTCTACCGGGGCGGCGGCCGCGGGGTGTTGATCGAGCCGAACGTGGCCCTCACGGACCGGCTGAGGCGGAAGCGGCCTGGGGACACGCTCCTCGTCGCCGGCATCGGCATCGACGACGCGCCCGAGGCGGATTACTACGTCCTCGACAATGACCAGATGAACACCTTCGACAAGGATCAGGTCGATCGGCTCGTCCGGGAGCACCGCGTTGACGTGGTGAACGTGGTGAAGATGCCGCTGCTGAACATCAACCGGGTGATGGCCGAGCACTTCGGCGGCGGCGCACCGGACCTGCTCTCCATCGACATTGAGGGACTGGACTACGAGGTGCTCCGGACCCTCGACTTCTCGCGGTTCCGGCCGAAGGTGATCTGTGCCGAAACCCTCATCACCGGGACGATGCGGCACAACCCCCGGAGCGCGGCGCTGCTGGCGGAGAAGGGGTACGAGCTCCGGGGCCTGACGCCCCCCAACGCCATTTTCGTGGACGCGCGGCTCATCCGCGGGTGACCGGCGTTCCGGGGCGCGTTAAGATGCCCTCTCCCCAGGACGCCGCGCATGCCCCCCGAAGACCAGACCGTCGTCGAGTTCGACGTCCGCACCGACGAGATGCTCGTCAACATGGGGCCGCAGCACCCCAGCACCCACGGGGTGCTGCGGCTCGTGCTCCGCACCGACGGCGAGGTCGTCTCCGAGGTCACCCCGCACCTCGGGTACCTGCACCGGTGCGCCGAGAAGATCGGCGAGAACGTCACCCCCATCCAGTTCATCCCGTACACGGACCGGATGGACTACCTCGCCGCGATGAACATGAACCTCGGGTACTCGCTGGCGATCGAGAGGCTCGCGGGCCTCAAGGTGCCCGAGAAGGCCCAGGTCATCCGCGTCCTGATCTGCGAGCTGAACCGGATCGCGTCGCACCTCGTCGGCATGGGCGCGTACGGCCTCGACCTCGGCACCATCTCCCCGTTCCTCTACGCCTTCCGCGAGCGCGAACACATTCTCGACCTGTTCGAAGAGGTGTGCGGGGCGCGGCTCACGTACAGCTACCTCACCATCGGCGGCGCGCACGACGACCTCCCTGCCGGGTTCACCGCCCGGTGCCGCACGTTCCTCGCGTACTTCAAGCCCCGCATCCCCGAGTACCACGCGCTGCTCACCAACAACCACATCTTCGTGAAGCGGACCGCCGGCGTCGGCGTGCTGTCGAAGGAGGCGGCGCTGAGCTACGGCTGCACCGGCCCGATGCTCCGCGCCTCGCTCGACCGCACCAAGGGCGACCCGGCGTGGGACCTCCGCAAGACCGAGCCGTACTCGGGGTACGAGCAGTACACGTTCGACGTACCGGTCCCACCGTTCGACGCGGCCCCGGCCGGCGCGAGGATCGGCGACTGCTGGCACCGGTTCTACGTCCGCATGTTGGAAGTCGTGCAGAGCATCCGCATCGTCGAACAGGCGCTGGACAAGTACGACGCGCTGCACGCCCAGGGCGATAAGGTGAGGGCGGAACTCGCGCCCGAGATCGCCGCGGACGCGAAGGGGCCGGCCGCCACGAAGTGGGCCGAGTTGATGCGCACGAAGTACGCGCACCGCGTCGAGCCGCCGCGGGCGCTGCCGGCGGGCGAGTGCTACGTCGAGACCGAGTGCCCGCGGGGGCAGATGGGGTTCCACGTCGTCGGCCGGCCGAGCAAGGAGAACGTGCCGCTGCGGGTCCGGGCGCGGTCGAGTTGCTTCGCGAACCTGAGCGTGACGAAGGAACTGTGCAAGGGGTGCCTGATCGCCGACGTCGCCGCCATCGTCGGCAGCATCGACGTCGTCATGGGCGAGATCGACCGATGAACCGGACGGCGTTGGAGCCCGCCCGGTTCGTTTCCCAGTGCCCGACCGAGACCGCCAATGCACACGCCCCCCCGATCCCGCGGCCCGTGTTGTGACCGGGTCACGCTCGGGATCGTCGCCGCCGCGGCGGCCGTATCGGGGTGGTTCGCGATCCCCTACGCCGGCGGGTACAGCGACGGCAGCCGCCTGGCGGCCATCGAGTCCGTCGGGGCCAGGGGGACGCTCGCGATCGACGACTCGGTGTTCGTCGGCCAGCAGGTGTCCCGCGAGGGCGTCCCGCCGGCCTACGACCCCGCGCTCGGTGCGCTCCTCGGGTGGGGCACGGGCGACAAGATGTTCGTGGGCGGCCAATTCTACTCGCACCACCCGCCGGTTCCGCTCCTCGCGGCGGGGGCGCTGTACCGCGGGTGGCTCCTCCTCGGCCTCCCGCCCGCGTCGCGGCGGCCCGACCTGTTCGCCACGTGGGTCACGATCGCGACCGCGTGCGTCCCGTACGCGGTCGCCGTCGGCTCCGTCGGGTGGCTCGCCCGCCGGGAGGTCGGCCTGCCCGGTCCCGCGGCCGCACTGCTGACGCTGAGCATCGCGGCCGCGACGTGCGCGCCGGCATACAGCCGGCAGGTGACCGGCCACGTCCTCCTGCTCGCGGTCGGGGCGCTGGCGTGCGTGGCGGTCGCCCGCTCGGAGCGCCTCGGCCCCTCGCGGGGCCGGTCGATCGCCCTGGGCACGCTCGCCGGTGCCGGGTACGCCCTCGACGGCGCGCTCGGGCCGGCACTCGTCCTGTGCGTCTTCGCGTACGTCGCGTCACTGCGGTGGCGGAGCCTGTTGCCGGCGGCGCTGGCCGCCGCCCCGTGGGCGGCAGCGCACCATCTCGTGCTCTACGCCGTCACCGGCGACGCCCTTTCGCCGGCGAGCGACCCCAAGAACTGGGCGTGGGGCAGCCCGTTCAACCCCGAGAACCTGACCGGGGGCCGGTTCATGCACACCCCGCTGGGCACCCTGGAGTACCTCGCGGAAATGCTCGTCGGGCCGCGCGGGTTCCTGTCGCACAACCTGCCCCTGGCGCTCGCGCCGGCGGCGGCCGCGCTCCTGGCCTGGAGATGCCCCGCCGACCGCCGGGCGGTCGTGTTCGCCTGCGGGTGGGTGGTGGTCGGTGCCGCGCCGTACGTCCTGTGCTCCAACAACCACTCCGGGACGTGCCTGTCGGTCCGCTGGTTCGTGCCGTTCCTCGCGCCCGGTTTCTGGCTCGTCGCGCTGCTGCTCCGCCGCCGACCGGAGTGCGCCTACGACCTCGCCTGGCTCACCCTCGGCGGGCTGGTACTTGGATACCACATGTTCCTGGGGGGGCCGTGGCGGATGGACACGGTCCCGTACCTGAACCTGGTCGGCGTGGTCGCCGTGCTCGGCTGGGGCACCATCGGGGTCGTTCGCGGAGGCGGTACGGGCGACTGCCGCGGAGGGGCGACCGCGGTCACACCATCGCCTCCGCGACCCGGTTGACGGGTGCCACGGGCGTTTCCGCGACCGGTGTTTCGGTCGCCTGCACCTCGACGGTCACCTTCACCGGGCCGATGACCGTGGCTGCGACGGCACCGAGCACCTCGCCCGCGAGGGCCGTGTAGTCGGCCGCACCGGTGCTCTTCGGCGCGTACCCGAACACCGACTTCCCGAAGCTCGGGCACTCCGCGAGCTTGATGTTCCGCCGGATCTTCGTGCCGAACACCCGGGCGTTCGCCCACGGCACGTTCGCGCCGCGGCTCTGGCCCAGGAACGCCGTCAGGTCCGACACGACCTCTTGTGCGAGCTTCGTTGCGGCGTCGTACAGGCACACCACCACGCCACTGACCTTCAGCCGCGGGTTGATGCGCTTGGCGACGAGTGCCGTCGTTTCGAGCAACTTCGACAGGCCGTGCAGCGCCAGGAAGTGCGGCTGGAGCGGGATGAACACCTCGTCGGCGGTCGCCAGCGCGTTCAACGTGAGGACGCCGAGCGACGGCCCGCAGTCCATGAGTACGAAGTCGAACGGCTCCGCGTCCTGGGCCATCGACTCGCGGAGCAGCACCTCGCGGCCGACGATGCCGGCGAGTTCGACCTCCGCCGCGGCGAGATTGATGTCCGACGGGACGACCCACAGGTTCTGGCCGGCCGGGCGGCGGACCTCAGCGAGCG
Source organism: Gemmata sp. (assembly GCF_051859125.1). Taxonomy (NCBI): domain Bacteria; kingdom Pseudomonadati; phylum Planctomycetota; class Planctomycetia; order Gemmatales; family Gemmataceae; genus Gemmata; species Gemmata sp. Next base: position 26,045 of record NZ_JBHYGG010000246.1, on the reverse strand, counting down.
GCTTGTTCGACACGAGCACGTCGTAGATCGACGGGATCGAGCCGTCCGGCTCCAGCCCGAGGTGCGTGCTGGCGTGGGCCTGGGGGTCGAGGTCGATCACGCAGACCCGCTGCCCGGCGTTGGCGAGTGCCGCGGCCAGGTTCACGGTGGTGGTCGTCTTCCCGACCCCGCCCTTTTGATTGATGACTGCGATCCGTCGCATGGTGTACCTCCCGGTCCTTCCGGTCGTCGTGCCCTCAAGGTCGTCGCGCCCTCAAGGCGTTCGGCGGTGCCGCCCGGGGCTCGCGCCCTACCACCTGAACGTGACGCGTTTGCGACCTGAAGACTTGACGACTTCTTCGGTTGCCGCGTTCCGAATCGGTCTTATAACCACAGTATCCTCTCCTCGACCAGCCCAACCGCGTGCCCCGACGGCCCAGCCGCCCGGGGTTGTGGTGGACCGTCGTGCCCGTACCGGACCGACCCGCACCGCTCTCGCCTCACACCCTCACGGAGCAGACCCACGATGTCCAACGCGCGTCAGAAGGCGATCGAGGCGATCGCGAACACCGAGTACGACCTGAACCAGATCGACTTCCGGGCCACGTCCCTCAAGGACCTGTACGGCTCCCTGGTGTTCAGCGAAGAGGTGCAGAAGGCCCGCCTGCCCAAGCCCGTGTTCAAGGCGCTGCAGAAGACGATCAAGCAGGGCGTTAACCTCGACTCGACGATCGCCGACGCCGTCGCCAGCGCGATGAAGGACTGGGCGCTGGAGCACGGGGCCACCCACTACACCCACCTGTTCCAGCCGATGACCGGGCTGACGGCCGAGAAGCACGACAGCTTCCTGAGCCCGACCGGCTCGGGCCTGGCCATCGCCGAGTTCAGCGGCAAGGAACTGGTGAAGGGCGAGCCGGACGCCAGCTCGTTCCCGAGCGGCGGCATCCGGGCCACGTTCGAGGCCCGCGGGTACACCGGGTGGGACCCCACGTCCCCCGCGTACATCCGCGAGACCCCCAACGGCACCACGCTCGTCATCCCGACCGTGTTCGTGTCGTGGACCGGCGAGTCGCTCGACAAGAAGACCCCGCTGCTCAAGTCGATGGAGGTCGTCTCGACCCACGCGCTGCGGATCGTCCGCCTGTTCGGGAACACCGAGGCCCGGAAGGTGTTCAGCAGCGTCGGCCCCGAGCAGGAGTACTTCCTGATCGACAAGAACTTCCTGTACTCCCGCCCGGACCTGCTGAACTGCGGCCGCACCGTGTTCGGGGCCAAGCCCCCCAAGGGCCAGGAGCTCGAGGACCAGTACTTCGGCACCATCCCGGAGCGGGTCATCGCGTGCATGGCCGACTGCGAGGCCGAGCTGTTCAAGCTCGGCGTGCCGGTCAAGACCCGGCACAACGAGGTCGCCCCGAGCCAGTACGAGATCGCCCCGATCTACGAGGACTCGAACCTCGCGACCGACCACAACCACCTGACGATGGACGTGATCCGCCGCACGTCCGAGAAGTACGGGCTCGTGGCGCTGATGCACGAGAAGCCGTTCGCCGGGATCAACGGGAGCGGCAAGCACAACAACTGGAGCCTCGCCACCGACCTGGGCGAGAACCTGCTGAACCCCGGCGACACCCCGCACGAGAACATGCAGTTCCTCGTGTTCTGCGTCGCCACGATCCGGGCCGTCGCCAAGTACCCCGAGCTGCTCCGCGTGTCGGTCGCGTCGGCCGGGAACGACCACCGCCTGGGCGCGAACGAGGCCCCGCCGGCCATCATCTCGATCTTCCTGGGCGACCAGCTCCAGGACGTGATCGACCAGCTCGAGCGGTCGGACCTGAAGTCCACCAAGCAGGGCGGGTTCATGGAGGTCGGGGTCTCGGTGCTCCCGAAGCTCCCCCGCGACGCGGGCGACCGGAACCGGACCTCGCCGTTCGCGTTCACCGGCAACAAGTTCGAGTTCCGGGCCGTGGGCTCGTCGTTCTCGATCGGCGGCCCGAACGTGGTCCTCAACACGATCGTCGCCGAGTCGCTCGACTTCATCGCCACCCAGCTGGAGGTCGCCACCAAGGGCGGCAAGCCGCTGAACAAGGCGATCGCGGACCTGCTCCCGGGCATCCTCCACGAGTCCAAGAAGGTCATCTTCAACGGCGACGGGTACAGCGAAGAGTGGCACAAGGAGGCCGAGAAGCGCGGGCTGCCCAACCTCAAGAGTACGACCGACGCGCTCCCGATCCTGATCCGCAGGGACACGGTCGAGTTGTTCGGCAAGTACAAGGTGTTCACCGAGCGCGAGCTGCAGTCGCGGTACGCGATCTTCAGCGAGAAGTACGTCAAGGAGGTCACCATCGAGTCCAACCTGATGGTCTCGATCGCCCGGACGATGATCCTGCCGGCGGCGCTCCGGTACCAGGCCGAGGTGGCCACCGCCGTGAACGCGACCAAGGCCGCCGGCGTCGACGCCGCCGCCCAGCTGGAGGCGCTCCGCGAGCTGACCGACGTGACCACCAAGTTCCAGGCCGCGACCGCGGCGCTCGAGAAGGTGGCCCACCACCACGTCGACGGCGAGCCGTACGCCCACGCCAAGTACATGAAGGAGTCGGTGATCCCGAAGATGGTCGAGCTGCGGACCTTCGGGGACAAGCTCGAGACCATCGTCGCCGACGACCTGTGGCCGCTCTCGACCTACCGCGAGATGCTGTTCATCAAGTGACGCCCGGCCGTCCCACACGTGAAAACCCGAGGCCCGCGGCACCCGCCGCGGGCCTTTTCCGTTTCTGGTGCTCGGTTGTAGTCATCTGCGGTTGGCGGCAATCGTTAGGCGAACGATTCAACGGAGCACGCGGCCGGGTCACTCGACCTCGATGACCCGCGTGCCGCCGAGGTCGTCCGGGTACACCACCGCGACCCGCCCGCGGAACCGGCCCGAGAGCCACTGCTTCAGGTGCTTGATTCGGTACTCGTCGGTCGTCATCAGCACCTCCAGGAACTCGATGTTCGGCACCCGGCCCGAGTACCCGTTGACGACCGGCACGTTCGCCCGCAACCCGGCCCACATGCCCAGCACGCTGTCGTGGGCCGCGCCGCGCGCGTCCCCCCCCGGCCGCACGCCCTTCGTGTCGGTGTACGGCGGGTTCACGTACCCCACCTCGCCCTTCCGCAGCTCCGCGGCCGCGGCGTCGGCGATCGGGTAGAAGTCCTTTCGCTCGAAGCTCGGCTGCTCGTACCCGAGTTGCTCGGCGACGCACGCCGCGGTCACGAGCCACAGCAGCACCGCGCGCCCCCCACCCGGGAGCCGCTCGGTCGCACGGGCCAGCCACACGATCGCACCGAGTGAACCGAACAAATACACGGTCACGTACACCCGCGACACCGCCCGCACCGCACCGCCGCCGGGGACGTGGCGGACGTAGCGCCACAGCGAGTCCTCCTCTCCGAACTTGAGCGTCAGCACGACCCACGCGGCCGCCGTGAGCAGCGCCGCGAGAATGACGGCCGCTTCGCGCTGTCGGCCGCGGGCGGCGACGCGCCAGACGAGCGCAACGGTCGCCGCCAGGAACAGGAGGTCGAGGCCGAACCCGCAGAACAGCCACGCCTCGTCGATGACACCCGTGCGGAACCGGCCGAGGAGCCAGTCCCACGGCGTGCCCGGGAGCGGCGCGAGCCACGCTTGCGGCGGCGGCAGGTGCTCGATGCACTCGAAGTACCCGCGCTCGCGGCCCCGGTTCACGACGAAGTACGGGACGTACGCGGCCACCATCGCCGCGGTCCAGCCGCCCACAACGAGTCCGCCCCGCCAGCGCTCCCGGACCAGGAACCGGAGCAGGTCGCGGACCCCGCCGGGTTGCAACACGACGGCCAGCGCCAGGAACGTGCCGAGCCCCGAGACCAGGAACCACCCGGTGTTCACGCACGTCACTGCCTGGAGGGCGACCGCGGCGCACAGGCGGTTCAGGTGCCGGGCCGGGTTCCCGGCGCTGGACCCGAGTGCGAGCACGAGCCGCCAGGCGTGGTACACCGCCAGGACCATTGCGAACCGCGGGATCATCTGCTGGTGCTTGATCTGGTCGAGGTGGATCAGGCCGAACGCCCACAGGTAGCCGCCGAGGACCGCGAGCGGGTGCGGCCCGCGGAGCCACCGCACCACGGCCGCGAACGCGACGAAGTTCAGCCCGCTCAGGACGATCATCCACCACTGGTACGCCGTCACGTGGTCCGTGACCGCCCGCAGCGCCCAGTAGAGCGGTGCCACCCCGAGCAGGTGCTCGGAGTACCACAGCGTCGAGCGGGTGGGGTAGAAGCACGGCGGGCTGAACAGCGTCCCGCAGTAGTCCGGGTCGCCGAGCGCCTGCCACGAGTGCTCGAGGATGTAGTGGTTCAGAACGCTGTCGCCGCGGTCGGCCTGGACGCGGTCGAACCCGGAGCGGAGCGTGGGGGCGAACGCCCGGTCGGTGCCGAACGCGAGGGCACCGAGGTAGGCCAGCAGAACGACGACTTTGCGCATGGGTTCAGAGGTACGAACCCGCGGCGGCGTTGGACATTCGCGGTCAGGCGGCGGCCGGCTCCGTCGCGGGTGCGGCCCGGGGCCGCGTGAGCGCCGCGAGGAGGTACAGCGCGGCGACGACCAGGAGTAGCGCCTTCACCCCGATGACGAACGTGAGGGACTGGAGCAGCGCCCCGAGCAGCGCGCCGAACAGGTTGGCCCCGAGTGCGGCGTCCTTGCGGGGCGCGGCGGCGAACGACCGGGCGAACGCGAGGCCGCTGAACAGCATCGGCAGGCTCGTGAGCAGGCCGACGGCGGCGGCCTTGGCCGGGTACGGGAGGAACGCGAACCGGGCGAGGTCGACGAAGTACAGCCCGAGGCACGTGGCGACGAGGGCCGCGTACACGGCGGCCGCGGGCACCCGGCGGGTGACCCCGGCCAGTGCGTTCGCCAGGAGGATCATCACCATGACCCCGGAGATGATGACGGCGCTGACGGCCCAGGTGTTGCCGAGGACCACGGCGGCCTTGCTGACGTTCTGCACCTCCAGGAGCATGAACCCGGCCCCGAGCAGCGCGAAGTGGGCCTCGGGCCGGCCCCACCGCGCGACGGACCGCGCCCCCGCGACCCGCTGCGAGCCGACCGCGAACAGGGCCACCAGGGCGACCGCGAGGAGCCCGTACAGGGGCGGGATCTGGCGGCGCTCCAGGTACAGGTACGGCCAGTCGTCGGTCGGCACCTCGGTCGTGCCGGGGAGCGTGTACGGCATGTCCCGGGTCCACTCGGCGACCAGGGCCGCGAACTTCGGGTCGGCGGCGACCTGCGCCCGGGCCGCGGGGAGGTCGCCGCACACGAAGCTCACGCCCTCCCACCCGAACGCGTTGTACGGGATGTGGAACACGATCGGGGCCTCGCCGAACACCTCGGTGAGTGCGGTGTTCATCCGGTCGCCGATGTGCTGCTTGTAGGCGTCGAAGCTCAGCACCATCACCCCGCCCGGCTTGAGCAGCGACTTCGCCTGCTGCAGGCTCTCGCGGGTGTACACGTAGTGGTCGAGCCGGGTGTTCACCATCGCCGAGCCGGACGTGTGCGAGTCCAGGAGCCCGAACCCGATCACGTCGAACTTCTGGTCGGTGGTGGCGAAGAACGACCGGGCGTCGTCGTTCACCACCCGCACCCGCGGGTCCGAGTACGGCTTCTCGGGGTGCAGCCGGCGGCCGATCTCGATGATGACCGGGTCGATCTCCACGGCGGTCACCGACTCGGCCCCATTCCGCAGCGCCCCGGCCGCGTCGTTCCCCGAGCCCGCACCGACCAGCAGCACCGACTTGGGGCTCGGGTGGAGCTTCAGCGGCACGTCGTACCGCGAGAACCCGTGCTGGTCGGCCCGGACCCGGCCGCTCGCGTCCGGCTTCGGGTTGAACTTCTCGGGGTCGGCCGCGACGACCGCCGGGCTCAGATCGATGATTGACTGGTAGCCGACGTTGTTGACCGTGATGAGGTAGGACCCGTTCCCCTGCTCGCCGGGCGCGCGCGCGCCGCGGACCTTCGCCCAGGCGGTGCGCGGCCGCGGGCCGTCGACCGACCACACGCTGAGCTTCTGGTACGGGGACCAGTGCGTCTCGTTCCACCCGGGCTCGGTCCCGGCGAGCACCCCGAGGCCCACGAGCGCGGCCAAGAGCGCGCCGTCGATCAGCCGGGCGCGGGCGGTGCCGTGGAGCAGGAACAGCGCGCCGGCGGCGAAGACGGCGAACCACCCGACGGGCGGGAGACTGAGTGCCGAACACGCCACGAACAGCAGGATCCCGGCGAGGCTCCCGGCGACGTTGACGGAGTACGCGACGAGCGGCCGGGGGTGCTCGTCGAGGAGCCGCCCGAGGAGCCGCCCGACGGGGACGAACACCGCCCACAGCAGGTACATCACCCCGGTCGCCAGCGTCAGCCCGACGGCCGCGAGCGCCGCCCGCTCCGGGCCCGACGACTCCTCCGTCCCCCAGAACTCGAGGGTGCCGGTCTGGGCCAGCATCTCGGTGATGGTGTGGCCGAGGAAGAACCGGGTCGTGGGGACCGCGAGGAGCGCGGTCACGAGGAGCAGCGGGACGAGCACGTCGCGGAGCCGGAACGGCGTCCTCGCGTCCCAGCACCCCATGCCGAGCCCGAGGACGCAGACGACCAGGACGGTGTTCTGGAGGTACGCGAAGATGCGGATCTCGGTGCCGACCCAGCGGATCAGGAGCAGTTCGACGAACAGGCCGAGCACGCTGACCACGAACAGCGCCCAGAGGCCGGCGGCGTGCGGGGTCGTCGCGGGGGCGGGCGGGGAGGGCGCTGCCTCGGTCATGGCCGGTTCCGGTGTAGGTGGTGCGGGCGCCGGAAACATAGAATACGTTTGGGCGCAGACGCGCCACACGTAATCCGCGAACCCGCCCGGAGGCCCGCCGATTCCCCCCACCCTGCGAGTGTCGGTCGCCAACCCCTACGAGTACCCCCTCGAGTTCCAGCGGCTCAAGGACGCGGCCGCCGCCGTGTTCCAGGGCGAGGGGGTGCGGGCGTGCAAGGTCACGCTCGCGTTCGTCGACAACGCCCACATCCACCGGCTCAACAACCAGTTCCTCAAGCACGACGAGCCGACCGACGTGCTCACGTTCCCGTACACCGAGCCCGGCGCGAAGACGCTCGAGGGCGAGGTCGTGATCGGGTACGAGGTCGCCAAGGAGTACGCCGCGGACCGCAACCACGACGTGAGCCTGGAACTGCTCCTGTACGCGATCCACGGCGCGCTGCACCTGTGCGGGTACGGCGACACCGACGACCGGTCGGAGCGGGAGATGCGGAGCAAGGAGCGGCACTACCTCGCGAAGCTCGGCCTGCCCGACATTGCCGGCGCGTGAATCGCAACGGGCCACGGGTACCCCAGTGGCCCGAACGACGCGCGTCGGACTCACCTCGCGATGGTGCTGAAGTCCACGTCCACCCGCTCGCCGGCCCGGAACGGCACCTTCTGCGTGAACGTCTCCGTATGCCCGTTGCGGACGATCTCGGCCCGCATCAGGTACGAGAAGTCGCGGCCGGTCGGCAGCGGCGGCGTGCTGAACCGCCGGACCGGTTCGCTCGACGGGCTCTTGCGGTCGTCGACGAACAGCGTCGCGCCGGGCGGCAGCTTCACCGTGATCGTCGCCCGGTCGCCGGTCCCGTTCGGGTCGGCCATCTGGGGCACGGCCGGCGCGGTCGGGGCGGCCGGCACGCTCGGGACGGTCGCGGCGGGGGCCGCCGGGGTGTGGTTCGAGGTCGGCGTCGCGGCGACGGCCGTGTTGGCGTTCGAGGGCCGCTCGGGGACCGCCCGCTCGGTCGGGGCGGCTTTCGCAGTGAGGTCGGTGAACTCGACGCTCAGCACCGCACCGGCCCGCACCGCCACCTTCTTGGTCACGCTCACCGTCTCGCCGTCCCGCTCGTACTCGGCCCGGAACCGGTACACGAACTCCTGGCCGACCGGCAGTTCCGGGGACACGAACTTGCGCTCCGCACCGACCAGCGCCAGCGCCTTGGCGTCGGCGAACAGGCGGGCGTCGACCGGCAGGCGGACGACCACCGTGGCGCGAGCCGTCGGGCCGTTCGACACGAGGGCCGACCCCGGCGTCGGGCGGAACCCGGTGTTCTGCGGGTTCGTCCCCGGGGCGGCCTCGGGCGGGGCGTAGGGGATCTGTTGCGGGGGGATCGTCGAGGGGGGCAGGTCCGGCACCATCGGGGTGCCGTCGAAGACCGGCGGCGGGGCCGGCCACGCCATCCCGCCCTGGCACGACAGGCCCGCGTTGAACGTCGGCGTGTACGCGACCGCCGGGCCGCCGAAGCACGAGTACGGCGACGACCCGAAGCACGAGTACGCCATCGACCCGCCGCAGCACCCGTTGGCGTAGGAGCTGCCGGTGCAGCCGTAGCCGCTGCCGGCCCCGGTGCAGCCCTGGCACGAGCCGCTGCACCCGCCGCGGTCGAACAGCTTGCGGACCCGGCTCAGGAACCCGGTGCCCGAGCAGTTGTTCGAGGCCGAGCTCGAGCCCGAGCACCCGGAGCAGTTCGTGGAGCCCGAGCAGTTCGACGCGGCCTGCGAACTCGAGCACCCGCCGCCGTAGCAACTGTACCGCGGGGCGTAGTTGCCGTAGCAGTTCCCCGAGCACTGCGAGCCCGAGCACCCGCTCCCGCCGTGGAACAGGTTCGGGAACACCCCGCTCCCGTTGAACTCGGGGCCGTCCGGCCCGGCGGTCATCGCGGTCATCAAGACGAGGCTGTACATGGTAGGGTACCGGTAATCCGGGTGGTTTGCACAGGTTGTGTTGTGAACGTAACCCGGGGGGGCGGGGCGGTCAAAACGACTTGAGGAAAAGATTACACGCGGCCCGGTGGCGCAGGGGTCGGCTCCCGTGCGACACGTTTGGCGGGTATAATCGGCACATCTGGCAGGCGGCGGGCGGCGGTCAAAGGCTTGAGGTGGCGTTCAACCGCGCCCCGTGCTACGACCGGCCCGACCTGCAACACCGGGGGCGAAATGACGCATCGGAACCTCGCCTGGCTGCTCATCGTCCCGGGCCTCATCGGCCTCGGCGTCGCCATCGGGTACAGCGCCCCGGCCCCGGACCAGGACTACCAGCTCGTCCGCCAGTTCGTCGAAGTGATGGCCGAGGTGGACGCCAACTACGTCCGCGAGCTGGCCCCCGAGGACCGCCAGAAGTTCGTCGAGGACGCCATCGGCGGCGGGCTCCGCAAGCTCGACCCGCACTCGGTGTACCTGAACGAGAGGCAGCTCAAGGAGTTCGACACCGAGACCGAGGGCAGCTTCGACGGCGTCGGCATCCTGTTGGGTCAGGACGAGAAGACGAAGCGGCTGAAGATCTCGTGGCCGTTCGCCGGCGGCTCGGCCTACGAGTCCGGGCTGATCGCCAACGACGTCATCGTGAAGGTCGGCGACACCGACACCAGGGACATGACCGCGGAGCAGGCCAGCAAGCTCATCAAGGGCGAGCGGGGCACCAAGGTCACGCTCACCATCGGCCGCGGCGACAAGGAGTTCCCGGTCACCCTGACCCGGGCGCGGATCGCGATGCACCCGGTCGCGGGGGTGTCGCGGCGGGCCGACGACCCGGCGAAGTGGAACTGGTTCGTCGACCCGCAGAACAAGGTCGCGCTGATCCGCATCTCGTCGTTCAGCGGGCTGACCACGAAGGAGGTCGAGGAGGCGGTGAAGGAGATCGAGGCGGCCGGCGCACGGGCGCTCGTCCTCGACCTCCGCGACAACCCCGGCGGCCTGCTCGACGAGGCGACCAAGATCGCCGACCTGTTCCTGACCGACGGGAAGATCGTCACCACCAAGGACCGCCGCGGGGGCGAGAAAACGAGTTCGGCCCGCGGGGCCGGGACCGTGTTCCTCCCGGCCGAGACGAAGCCGATGGTCGTGCTCGTAAACCGCGACAGCGCCAGCGCCAGCGAGATCGTCGCCGCCGCGCTCCAGGACAACAACCGGGCCGTCGTCGTCGGCGAGCGGACCTACGGCAAGGGCAGCGTCCAGAGCGTGTTCCGCCTCGCCCCGGACCAGAAGAACGCGGTGAAGCTGACCACCCAGACGTGGTGGCGGCCGAACGGGAAGAACATGGACAAGCTGTACGCCGAGAAGCAGAAGATCGACGAGTGGGGCGTGACCCCGAACGAGGAGATGACGGTGGCGCTCACCGACCCGGAGTTGCTGCGGTACCGGGTCGAACTGCGGAAGCTGGAGTACGTCGCCGGCCGGCCCGACATCGTCGGGCCGAACCCGCCCCCGCCGCCGGAACTGCCGGCGCTCAAGGGCCAGGACGGCAAGCCGCTGTGGGACGAGAAGAAGCCGTTCGAGGACCGGCAGATGGACAAGGCGCTCGACTACCTCCGCAAGAAGCTCTCCGGCATCGGCGCGGCCCCGCGGCGGCCGCTGCCCGGGGTGCCGGACCTCGTGCCGGCGTGACCTACAGACGGGGAGACAAGGGGACACGGAGCGTGGGAGCGAACGACATGAGCGATTCGGGCGACACTCCGGCCGCAGAGCAGGGGAGCGCCGCGCCCGGCCCGGTCTCCGTGTCTCCCCTTCTCCCGGTCTCCCCAACTGAACCCGCGGCGCTGACGGCCGACCAGATCCTCTACGAAGACTACCACCTCCTCGCGGTCAACAAGCCGGCCCCGCTGCTGACCCAGGCCCCGCCCGGCGTGCCGAACCTGGAGGCGCTCGCGAAGGCGTACATCAAGGCGAAGTACGCCAAGCCCGGCGGCGTGTACCTCGGCGTCCCGCACCGGCTCGACCGGCCCGTCAGCGGCGTCGTGTGCTTCGCCCGGAACACCAAGGCGGCGCAGCGCGTCCACTCGCAGTTCGAGCACCATCAGGTGCGCAAGGTGTACTGGGCGCTCGTTGAGGGCGAGGTGACGCCCGACACCGGCGTGTGCGAGGACTGGCTGCGGAAGGTGCCGGACGAGCCGCGGGCCGAGCGGGCGAAGGAGGGCGACCCGGGCGCGAAGCTGGCGATGCTCGAGTACCGCGTCGTGAGGAGGCTCGGCGACCGCACGCTGGTCGAGTTGCTCCCGCTCACCGGGCGGATGCACCAGTTGCGGGTGCAGATGGCGTGGCGCGGCCACCCGGTGCTGGGCGATGAGATGTATGGCAGCACGCGGCCGTTCGGGCCGGTCGCCGAGGTGCCGCGGGACCGCGTCGTCGCCCTGCACGCCCGGTCGCTCACGATCACGCACCCGTTCACGACGCACCCGCTCACCTGGGTCGCGCCGCTGCCGGCGTACTGGGGCGATGTGGAACCCGCGTAGGGCCGGCTGTGCCGGCCGAAGCGCAGGGTGACGCGCAAGGCGTCGGCCGGCACAGCCCGCCCGACGCTGCACACGAAATCACGTCCCCTGGTTCCAAAAGAAGCGGCAGTTCCCGGTGGCGCGGCCCACGGCGATGATGTCCGGCTTGCCGTCGCCGTCGAGGTCCGCGACCGTCAGGTCTTCGACCGCGACGCCGCCGTCGTCGATGATCTGCCGCTCCCACTTCGCGCCTTTGCCGTCGGTCGCCTTGTAGATGCGGACGCCGCGGCGCTCGGTGTGCTTGTCGCCGGCCTTCGGGTTCGGGTCGTCGCGGACGCCGATCACCAGTTCGTCGGTGCCGTCGCCGTCGAGGTCCGCGAACCACACCCCGTGGCCCCACCGCAGTTGCTCGTCCACGACGTGCCGGTCCCACAACTTCCCGGCCTCCTTCGGCGGGGTGTACACGACGACCTGGTTGCCGTGCCACGGCTCGATCGTCGCGATAACCCAGTTACCCGTACGGAACTTGGTGGACTTGATCTCGCTTGCACCGCGGGTGCCCATCGGGTTGGCCTGGTTCCCCGCGCCGATCTTGGACGTCACCCACTTGCCTTTCTCCCACGAGATGATGTGCACGCCCTCGTAGGCGGTCACCAGAATTTCCACGTTGGGAGTCTTGCGGCCGGTCACGGTACTCGGCTCCAAACTCGCTCCGAGATCAGTCGAGAGGGGATGCTCGTAGAAGTTGTGGCATACGTGCAGTTCCTCCGAGAGCACCTCGGTCTTCCAGTTCTCGGCCTTCTCGGGGTCCTTCGCGGGCACCTTCAGCGCGATGACCCGCACCGGCCGGCCGTCGGTCCAGTTCCCCTTCGCGGTCGCGTCGCGGCCCATGAGCGGGACGTGGACGATCTCCGGCTTGCCGTCGCCGTCGGTGTCGAACGCCCGCACGCGGTGGACCGTCGGCTCGTCGCACGGGAGCGGGTGGTAGGTCCACTCGTCGTCGAGCGACTTGCCGCGCTTGACCCAGCCGAGTTGAGCGGCGTTCGCGGTGTCGAACGGCTTCCACGCCGAGCCGATGACGAACTCGGGGAGCCCGTCGCCGTCGATGTCGATGGCCGCGGCGCACACGTTGTCGGGCCTCGTCTTGCCGTCGAGCATGACGCGCTTCTTCCAGTCGCCACCGGGCCTGCCGGGGTTCTGGTACCACACGAGCTTGTGCTGGTCCACGACCACGACGTCGAGCTTCTTGTCGCCGTCCACGTCGGCGGCGAGGACCGCGTACCCGATCTTCAGCCCGGAGTCGATCTCCTGTGCCTTGAACTTCGGGAACTCGGCGGCGTGCGCGGCGAGTGGCAGCGCCGCGAGCAGGGCGGAGAGGAGGTGTCGCATGGGGGAACCTCGGGGGCGGGAGCGCGCTCGGCGCAAAAAAACACCCCGGGCAGGCCCGGGGTGTTTTGGTGGATCAACCTTCGACCACTTCTTCCTCGGCCCCTTCCTTGTGGGCCGGCTCCTCGACCGCGGCTGGGGCGTGCTCGTCGTGGCCCTCGCCGAACGCGAGGAGCAGCGGGGCGGCGACGAAGATCGAGCTGTACGTCCCGACCAGCACGCCGATCACCATGACGAACGCGAACAGGTGGACCCCCTCGCCGCCGAAGGCGTAGAGCACGATCGACACGAGGAACACGGTCGTCGCCGTCAGGATGGTGCGGCTCAGCGTCTGGTTCACGCTGTCGTTAATCATCTGCGGGACGAGCTTCGGGTTCTTCCCGCGGACCTCGCGGATCCGGTCGAACACGACGATGGTGTCGCTAACCGAGTAGCCCACGAGGGTGAGCAGCGCGGCGACCGCGACGAGGTCGATCTTGAAGTCCTCGATGCCGAGCAGGCTCGCCCCGGGGATGAAGTGCAGGTAGTGGCACACCGCGATCGCCCCGAGCGTGAAACACAGGTCGTGGACGAGGCACAGCACGGCGGCCAGGCCGAACGTCCAGTTGCCGAACCGGAACCACAGGTACAGGAGGATCGCGACCCAGCTCAGGGCGATGGCCCAGAACGCCTTGGACCGCGTCTCCTTCGCGAGCTGGCTGTCGAACACCTCCAGCCGCTCGGGCTCCGGGGCCGACTCGAACAGTTGCTTGGTCTCTGCCAGGATCCGCTTGAGCGCATCGGTCTGGGTCTTCTTCTCGGCGTCGGTGTCCGGCCCCTTGAGCTTGCCGAGCGCCGGGTTGTTCGAGACGTCCACTGTCATCTTGGTGAACCGGCCGTTGGTCTCGGTGGCCTTGTCGCCGGTGATCGAGAACGTGTCGGACTCGCCGCTGGCCCCGGCCTTCTTGAACTCGCGGTTCAGGATCTCCTGCACGTAGGCCCGGGAGGTCGGCTGCGAGAACGTCAGCTCGACTTTTGGGCCGGTCACGTCGCCGATGCCCATGGTCGCGCCGGCCATGAGCGACTTGCCGCTGTCGTCGCGGAGCAGCCGGTCCAGCGCCGCCCGCACGAGTTCGGGCTGCCGCTCGGTGGTGCGGATGGTGAAGTACCGGCTCTTCCCGTCGCCGTAGGCCGGCTCGCCGGCCAGGAACATCTGCTCGACCGACCAGTCCGGCAGTTCGCGGGCGCGGCGGACGACGTCGGCGGCCATCTCCTCGACGGTGGCCCCGGGGGGGCGGTGGCTGAGGGTCACCGTCGTGTTCGAGTTGTCGGCGTAGGCGATCGTGTACACGTAGGTGTTCGCCGTGGTCGTGTCGCCGGCGGGCTTGTTCGCCCACTGCGCCGACGTGGCGGTCAGTTGCTTCTTCTGGTTCGCCTCGCCGAGCAGCTCGCGGAACCCGGGCTTCCCGTCCGAGGTGGTGGTGAGCGACCGCTCCTCGCCCTCGCGGAGCTTGCCGGCGAACACGGTGCCGCCGCGGAAGTCCACGTTCAGCCCGGCCTCGCCGCGGGCCACGAACAGGCCCAGGCCCAGCACCGAGCTGACGACGGCGAACGTGAACATCGCGAACCGCAGCTTCATCGGGTGGAAGTTCGGCTTCTCGAACAGCTTGAGCATCCGCAGCTCGGTGAGCCACCGCTTGTGCAGCCAGAAGTCGAACATGAGCCGGGTGAAGTACAGCGACGTGAACAGGCTGATGACCAGCCCGACCGTGAGGCTGATGGCGAACCCCTTCAGGTTGTCGTTGCCGAACGTGTACAGCACGATCGCCGTGAAGATGCTCGTCATGTGCGTGTCGATGATGGTCCCGAACGCCCGGTCGTACCCGTTGCGGATGGCGGTGATGAGGTTCGCCCCCTTGTTCCGCTCCTCCCGCAGCCGCTCGTAGATCAGCACGTTCGCGTCGACCGCGATGCCGAGCGTGAGGACGAGGCCCGCGAGCCCGGGGAGGGTGAACGCGGCGTTCACCGCGACCATGAACCCGACCGTGAGGAGCAGGTTGGCGAAGAGTGCGACGCACGCGACCAGCCCGGCGAACCGGTAGTACACGACCATAAACACGAGGATCGCGACGAACGCGAGGCCGACGGCCAGCGTCCCCTTGGTGATCGTGTCGCGGCCGAGCGTCGGCCCGATGGTGTTCTCGCTCACCGGCTTCTCGCGGAGTTCGGCGCTCAGCGCCCCGCTCCGCAGGATGTACACCTGCCGCTCCACCGTCTTCCGGTCGAACCGCCCGGTGATCTGCCCGTGGCTGGTGATCTCGCTCTGGATGGTGGCCGACGACACGACCCGGTCGTCGAGGAGCACCGCGAGGAGCCGAGAGTTGTTGTTCGACGGCTTGTTCCGCCGGGTGATCTTGCCGAACACCTGCGCGCCGGCGGCGTTGAAGTTGAACTCGACGCACGGGTTGAACGTCTTGGCGTCGGTCCCGGCGGTGGCCGTCAGGGTGACGTCGCCGCCGACGCGGACCGAGTCCTCGGGCGACACGCGGGTCAGCACGAAGTACTCGTACTTCTTGGCGTCGACGAGCTTGGCGATCTCCTCCTTCGACTTGCCCTCGCGCTCCAGCCGCTCCCGCTCGGACTCCTCGCGGGCGAGCTGGTCGCGGTTGGTGCAGACCCGGCTGTACAGCACCTCGGTGGCGACGGCGTTGTCGTTGACCACGGTGCGGTTCGGCCCGATCACGAACGTCTTGCCGGTGGCGCGGGCGGCGGCTGCGGCGGCCCACAGCCCGCCGGCCCCCTCGCTCGCGTTGCTCAGCCCGAGGTCGATGCGGAACTCCGGCCCGACCTCGGCCCACACGTACCGCACCTTGGCCTTGGTGGCGTTGATCTCGACGTTGAACTCGTCCCGCGGGCCGGGCGGGGCCTTGCCCTCGTCGGCCAGCGCCTTGAGCACCTCGGGCGACTCGTTGTCGACGGCGGCGCGGGCCGCGGCGATCCCCTCGGCGTCGTCGGCCCCGTTGGCGAGGATGCGGAACTCGAGCACGCCCATCTGCGAGATGAGCCGCTTGGTCTCCTCGATCTCCTCGGCCGTCAGGTTCGTCTTGCCGCTGCTGGCCCCGCCGGTCGGGAGGATGATCTCCAAGCGGCGGTCGCCGAGCGGGCGGACGGTGACGTTCTTGATGTCGGTGGGGTCGATGCGGCGCTTGATCTGGGCCGCGAGCTGGTTCATTTCCTCGGGGCTGAGCCCGGCGGCGGCGGTCGCGTCCCGCTTGACGAGTTGCCCGTCCTCGCCGACCGCCTCCTTCCGCTGCTTGGTCCGCTCCAGGTTGATCTCGTAGACGAGGATGGTCCCGCCCGCGAGGTCGATGCCGAGCTTGTACTTGTCGACCCGCACCGCGAACACGCCCGCCAGCAGGCAGGGGATCAGACAGATCAGCAGCCCGCGGAGATAGTTCCGTTGCATGGTGTTCCGTTCCCTGTCCGGCTACGCCCCGCCGCTCGTCGCGGCCGGGCGGACTCCGGGTCTTGATTCCGCACCCCGACGCCCGCACTCCGCACTCGTCACTTCGCGGCGGTCTCGGCCTCGTCGGTCCCGACCACCTGGATGACCGCGCTCCGCTTGATCCGGAACCGCGAGTCCTCGGACTTGATCACGATCTCGTCCTCGCCGTCCTTCGCCGACACGACCACGCCCACGATCATGGCGTTGGTCACCACCTTCGCGCCGCGCTTGACGCTCGCGTGCAGGTTCTCCAGCTCCCGCTTCTGCTTCCGGTTCATCATCGGCATCACGACGACGACCAGGAACAGGATCCCGATCGCCATGATGAAGACCGGGTTCGCCGGCCCGAGCGGCTGCGGCTGCTGTTGCGCCCCGGGGTCCTGCGCGATCAGGCTGTACGTCATGGTGTGCGTCATTGATGCGAGCGGCGGCCGCGGGGCCGCCGTGGTCGGTCTAGTCGGAAAATTCAGTTTAGGGAGCGGCGTTCCACCGGGCAAGGCAACCGGCGTGGAACGCGGCGTACCGGCGCCCGATGATCGCGTCCCGGGCGCCCCGCATCAACCGCAAGTAGAACGCGACGTTGTGGAGGCTCAGGAGCGTCGGCCCGAGCATCTCGTCGGCGGCGAACAGGTGGTGCAGGTACGCGCGGGAGTAGTTCGCGCAGCAGTAGCACCCGCAACCGGACTCGACCGGGGCCGGATCTCGCCGGTGCGTCGCGTTCCGCAGCCGGATCGGGCCGTCGGCGGTGAACGCCAGCGCGTTGCGGCCGTTGCGGGTCGGCATCACGCAATCGAACATGTCGACCCCGGCGGCGACCCCGGCGAGGAGGTCCTGCGGCCGACCGACGCCCATGAGGTACCGCGGCTTCCCCTCGGGGAGCAGGGCGGCGCACGCCGGCAGCGCCGCGTGCATCGACTCGGGCGACTCGCCGACGCTGAACCCGCCCAGGGCGTACCCCGGGAAGTCCATCGCGACCAGCTCCCGGGCGCACTCGGCCCGCAGCTCGATGTCCAGGCCGCCCTGCACGATGGCGAACTGCGCCTGGTCGGCACGGGTGTGGCACGCCTTGCACCGGGCGGCCCAGCGGACCGTGCGGGTCACGGCGGCCCGCACCTTCGCCGGCGTGGTGTCCTTGAGCGACGGGCACTCGTCGAGCACCATCGCGATGTCGGACCCGAGGTTCTCCTGGATGCGCACCGCCCGCTCGGGGGTGAGCTCGAGCGGGGAGCCGTCGATGTGGCTCCGGAACTTCGCGCCGTCGTCGGTGACCTTCACCTGCGTGGCGAGGCTGAACACCTGGAACCCGCCCGAGTCGGTGAGGATCGGGCCGGGCCAGTTCATGAACCGGTGCAGGCCGCCGAGGTCGCGGACGAGTTCGTCGCCGGGCCGCAGGGCGAGGTGGTAGGTGTTCCCGAGGATGATCTGCGAGCCGGCGTCGCGGACCATCTCGGGGGTGAGCCCCTTGACCGTGCCCTGGGTGCCCACGGGCATGAACACGGGGGTCCGCACGACGCCGTGGGGCGTCGCCATCGTGCCGGCCCGCGCCGCGCCGTCGGCGGCGTCGAGTTGGAAGGAGATGGCCATTTCGAAGGCAGAGGTCAGAGGACAGAGGTCAGAGGACAGAGGACAGAAAGAGAAAGAGGCAGAGGTCAGAACCAAGTTGGCTTGGTTTCTGACCTCTGGCTTCTGTCCTCTGTCGCCGAAGGCGTGTGTCTGTTGTCCTCCGAAGGGTCAGTCCCCGCGGAGCTTCAGGTTGTGCTGGACGAGCCGCTCGCGGACCTCGGTGAGCGAGGTCATGCCGAAGTTCTTCGCTTCGAGCAGCTCGTCGGCGGTCCGCTGGACCAGCTCGCCGAGCGTGGTGATGTTGAGCCGGTTCATGCACTTGCGGGCCCGGACCGACAGGTTCAGGTCGCTCACCGGCTTGTTCAGGGTCGCCTGCTCCTCGGGGCTCAGGTTCTGCTGCGGGCGGTACCGGAACTCGTACTGCTGGCCCTGGTCGAGCGACTGGCCGATCCGCAGCGCCTTCGCGTTCATGATGGCCTTGATCTCTTCGAGCGAGGTCTCGCCGAAGTTCTTGCTGGCCAGCAGTTGCGACTCGGTGACGCGGGTCAGGTCGCCGAGGGTGCGGATGTTCATCCTCTTGAGGCAGTTCCGGCTCCGCACGGACAGCTCGAAGTCCGTGATCGGGACCTCCAGCACCCGCTGGTGCTCCTCGCTGAACTGCTCGTCCTGCGGGTTGTAGTCCTGGGTCAGCGACGCCTCGGCGTCCTTGACGAACAGCTTGGCCCGCTCGTCCCGCGGGTCGGCCCGGTGGAGCCGGCGGTAGCACTCGGTCGCCTTGTCGTACTGGTCGTGGTCCTCGTACAGGATGCCGAGGTTGTACAGCACGCCCTTGCCGACCGGCGGGTACTTGAGGCACTTCTCGTAGTACCCGATGGCCTCCTGGTCGTTGCCCTGGAGGTCGTTGAGGAACCCGAGGCGGAACAGCGCGCCGGCGTGCCGGGGCTCGAGTTCGACGGCCCGGGCGTACGACTTGGCGGCCCGGATCGGGTCGCCCTCGGCCTCGGCGACGCCGCCCTCCTGGAAGTAGAACTCGGCGTTGTGGGCCGCGCCGTCCTTGAGCTTGGCGAGGATCGCCTTGGCGTCGCCGAGGTGCTTCTGGAGCCGGAGGACGCCGGCCTTCTGGAGCTGCGTCAGTTGGGCCGCGTAGCCCGACTTCTCGGCCCGGTCGAACGCCTTGACGGCCTCGGCGAGGTGGTCCGTGGCGTCGCCGTCGTCGTCGGCGTAGGGCTTGGCCTGGCCGAGGTACATGTGGGCCTGGCCGAGCCAGAACGCGGCGAGCGGCCCCTCGGCCTTGTTCAGGTGCTCGACGGCCGTGCGGATCTGGCCGAGGAAGTAGAACGAGATGCCGAGCTTCAGGTGGATCTTCTTCTGCTGCGGGGCGGCGGCGACGGCCAGCCGCTTCTGGAGCGTGTCGGTGATCTCGCGCATCGCGCGGACCTGCGACCCGCCCTGGGCCAGCCCCTCGCGGAGCCGTGACACCATCCCGCCCTCGAAGTCCTCGCGCTCGACGAGGAGGGCACGCAAATCGATCAGAGGTTCCGTCACGGGTGGCTCACTCCCGGGGCCGGCGGCGGCGCGGCACGCGGGGGTGCGTGGCGGCGCGTCGGTCCCCAAAAACGGGCCGGGCCTTTCCGCGCGTCGGCAGAGCGCGCGAGAGCCGGCCTTGCAAGGTGCATGCCGAAGAGTTGTATCCTACGCACCCGACCGGGGGCGCGGCAACCCCACCGCCGCCGGAGGGGCGCTCCGGGCGGGCCGGGCATTGCCGTTGCGGCCGCAAACGCCGCGGGTATCTTGTGTGTTGTCAGGGACTGGGGAAGAGCTCACCAGGGGACCGCCATGTTCACCAGACCTCTCGCCGGACTGGCCCTCGCCGCGGCGCTCGCCGTCACCGTTTCCGGCCAGGAACGGGTCGCGGGCCTCCAGCCCGATCCCAAAGAAACCAAGAGCCCCGGGCCGACCAAGCTCCCCGAACTGAAGTGGCCGACCGAGATCGGCGGCAAGGACGCGAAGTCGTGGCTCAAGGACCTGAGCGACCCCGACGCCGCGATCCGGCAAGCGGCGCTGAACACCATAACCGGATTCGGCCCGGAGCTGAGGAAAGATAAGGCCGTTGGCAAGGCGCTGCTCGCGCGGCTGAGGGTCGAGCCCGACCCGGGAGTGAAAGCCGTACTCTTCGACACCGTCGCGTTGATCGGGTTCGAGGACCCGGGGGACGAGACCGAGGCAATCCGCCTGCTGGCGGGGGTCATCGACAGCCAGTTGACGAGTTCGGTCGGGCGGAGGCACGCCGTCCAGGCGGTCGCGGCGTTCGGACCCAAGGCCGAAAAGGAAGTGAAGCGCGTCGCGGGCTACTCGCTCAACGACCCGTCCTTCGAGACCCGTCAAGTGATCGCCCGGTGCCTCGGCCAGATCGGCTTCAACAAATCGGTCGGCCCCAATTATCTCGCGCTCCAGGCGCTCGCCACGCTCGCCCGCGACGGGAGCGGCGCCAAGGACGGGAGCGTGGCGGTCCGGATGGACGCGCTCCAGGCGCTGGTGCTGCTCGGGCCGCCGTGGGAGGGCGCCCGCAAGGACGACAAGACCCCCCCGAAGATCAACCAAAAGTCCGCCGACTTCGTCGCCGACGTGATGCGGGCCCGGCTCGGCAAGGGGAAGACCAAGGACGTCGAGCCCGACAAGCAGCTCGAGATCTGGTGCCGCGTGGTGCTCATGCGGTTCGACCCGAAAGAGATCAACGACGAGAACCTGACCGCGATCGCCCGCCACTGCGAGGCCAAGGACGACGGGCCCAAGGTCCAGGCGCTCCAGGCACTGGCCATCTTCGGCGAGCAGGCCGGCGCGAAGGTCGATGCCGTCGTGGGCGTGCTCCAGGACGACAACCCGCTGGTGCTGAACACGGCGCTCACGGCCCTCGCGTCGATGGGCGTGAAGGGCGCCGGGGCGATCGAGCACCTGGAGAAGGTCGAGAAGAAGTGGGAGAAGCTCCGGCAGGAGCGGCTCATCGAGAACCTCAAGGACAAGACGTTCTCGGAGGCCTACGACAAGCTCTCGGCCAAGGAAAAGGAGCAGGTCGTCGCCAGCATGCCGCAGGAGCAGGTCCGGCTGACGGTGGCCAACACCATCAAGTGGATCAAGAACTCGAAGCCCGGGGTGCCGGGCGGCGAACAGCCGGCGCCCGACAAGGCCCCGTGATACCGAATCGTGGTGAACAGTATCTGTAGCCGGCCTCTGTGAGGCCGGGCCTTGGCGAGTCCCCAAGGCCCGGCCTCACAGAGGCCGGCTACAGTTCGGAATCAATCAGATCCGGCATCACTCCACGGGGCCGAGTTCGACGCGGTCGCGGCCGGCGTGCTTGGCCCGGTACAGCGCGAGGTCGGCGGCCCGCAGGAAGGTGTCCGGCGTGGCGCCCGCCCCGGGGACCGCGACCGCCGCCCCGATGCTGACCGTGACCGCGATCCGGCGGCCCTCGTAGGTGACGCTCGCGTCCGCGACGGTGCGGCGGACCCGCTCGCACAGCCCCCGCACGCACGCCTCGTCGCACCCCGGCATCACGATCAGGAACTCCTCCCCGCCGTACCGCCCGATCCGGTCGTACCGCCGCACGGCCGCGTTCAACTCGCCCCCCAGCGCCCGCAGGACCGCGTCCCCGGCGAGGTGCCCGTACCCGTCGTTGATCCGCTTGAAGTGGTCGATGTCGAGCAGCGCCACCCCGACCGCGGTCCCGTCCCGGCGGCCGCGGTCGAGTTCGTCGGCGAGCAACTTCAGGATCGCGCCGCGGTTCCACAGCCCGGTCAGGGCGTCCTGCGTCGCCTGGACCTCGAGCTGGGCCTGCGCCTCCTTGCGCTCGGTGATGTCCCGCATGATCCCGGTGAAGAACGTGAGCCCGTCGAGGGTGAACTCGGTCAGGGTGAAGTCGAGCGGCACCGGGGACCCGTCCTTCCGCCGCCCGGTCACCTCGCGGCCGGTCCCGATGACCCGCGGCACGCCGGTCCGCAGGTAGTTCTGGATGTACCCGTCGTGCTCGCCCCGCCACGGCTCGGGCATCAGGACGCTGACGTTCCGGCCCACCGCCTCGGCCGCGGCGTACCCGAAGATCCGCTCGGCGGCGCCGGCGAACGACTGAATGGTTCCCCGGTGGTCGATCGTCACCAGGGCGTCGGTCGAGTGGCTCACCACGGACCGCAGCGCCTCCTCGGCGTGCTTCCGCTCGGTCACGTCGCGGACCACCCGGCAGAACCCGCGGAACCCGCCGCGGTCGTCCCGGAGCGCGGCCGTCACGTAGTCGCCCCAGAACCGGGTGCCGTCGCCGTGGACCAGCCACCCCTCGCGGGCGGCGTGGCCCCAGGCCCGCGCCTCGGCGAGTTCGATCCCCGGCTTGCCCGCGGCCGCGTCGCCCGGGGGGTAGAGCCCGGAAACGTGCGAGCCCACGAACGCCGCCGCGTCCCCGGCCCACCCGGCCGGGCCGCTGTGCCATTCCGTGATGGTGCCGTGCGGGTCCGTGAAGAAGATGGCGTACTCCCGCACGCCGGCCAGCAGCAGCCGGAACCGCTCCTCGCACTCTCGCGACGGGTCGCGAACACTGTCGACGTTGTGGGCGGTGCCCATGGGCGTTCCGAGATCGTGGGGCGTCGATCGTCGCGCGGCCGTGCGCCGCGTTCGGGCCGGACACCCATCTGTAGGCGCGGCCCGGTCGCGTTCCCACCCGTCACCCGGGCGGACCGAAACGGGGCTCTCGCGACGAGGCACACACTGGTAGTCAAATTCCGGGCCGGCCTTCTGATTCTGGTCCGGGGCTGGAGCCGCGGATCCGATGCGGCCTCCGATCGGTGGACGCTCCGCCGCCCGAGACCGCACGGAACGCGATCTGCTTAACGAGAGAACTCGGCTCCAAACCGTCAGGAACGCCCTCGCGGGGCACCGCGAATCCGAGCCCTCGCAGTCGGGCGCGTAGGGTCCGGTCGGCCCGGTCGGTGTGTCGGGCGGGCGCAGGTGGTGACGCGCCACGTGTGCGGCGGTGGCACACCGTGTGTTGACACCCGTGGCGCGATCTGAAACCATTCGAACAGAGTTTGGGATGAAATTGGACCTTCGGAATCGCGCCGTCCTCGGGCCACCGGGCGGTCCGTCCATGAGGAGCGTCGTGCTCGCACGCATCACCTCGGACCAGCTCGCCGAGATCCTCGACATCGCCGAGGACGGCATCGTCACCGTGGACGCCCGCCAGGAGATCGTCCTCTTCAACCGCGGCGCGGCCAAGCTGTTCGGCTACGCCCCCGACGAGGTGGTGGGCCGGCCCCTCGACGTCCTCCTCCCGGCCCGGTACCGGCCGCCGCACCGCGGCCAGGTGGACGGGTTCGGGCGGGCCGCCGAGCACGCGCGGCTCATGGGCGAGCGGCGCGAGGTCCACGGCCGCCGCAAGGACGGCACCGAGTTCTCCGCCGAGGTGTCCATCTCGAAGCTCGGCTCGGGCGACGGGATGCTGTTCACGGCGATCGTCCGGGACGTGTCGGTCCGGAAGCAGTACGAGGCCGCGCAGCGGGAGCTGGCGCACCTCCGCGCCCAGGCCCAGCTCGCGGCCGCCGAGGCCCGGCTCGACGCGGTCATCCGGTCGGCGCAGGACGCGATCATCACCCTCGACTCGGACCTGCGGACCACGCTGTTCAACCCGGCCGCCGAGCGGGTGTTCGGGTGCCCGGCCGCCGAGGCGACGGGCACGGACCTCGCGCGGTTCCTCCCGGGCGGGCTGCCCCTCGGAGGCCCGGTCGCCGCGGCCGCGCCGCTCCGGATCGAGGGCCGCCGGGCCGACGGCACCCCGGTGCCGCTGGAGGTCTCGATGGCCCGGACCGAGGTGGGCGGCGAGGCGGTCCACACGCTCATCCTCCGCGACGTGACCGGGCGGGTCCTGGTCGAGGGGCAGCTCCGCGAGACGGCCGCGCAGCGGGAGCGGGCGCTGGTCGAGTTGCAGGCCAAGTCCGAGGAGCTGCGGGGCACCACGCAGCAGCTCTGGCAGGCGGCCCGGCTCGCCGGGGTCGGGGAACTGGCCGCGAGCATCGCCCACGAGCTGAACAACCCGCTCGGCACGGTCAGCCTGCGGGTCGAGGGGCTCATCGCGAAGACCCCGCCCGACGACCCGCGCCGCAAGCCACTGGAGATCATCGAGGGCGAGGTCGAGCGGATGGCCAACCTGGTCGCCAACCTGCTCCAGTTCAGCCGCGCCGGGCGGGACCAGGTCTCGACCGTGGACGTGTGCGAGGAGATCACCAGGACCGTGGACCTGGTGGCGCACCACCTGCGGAAGAAGCGGGTGAAGGTGGACACGCAGTTCGCCGCCGACGTGCCCACGATCCACGCCGACCGGCAGCAGCTCCGGCAGGTGTTCCTGAACCTGTTCACCAACGCGGCCGACGCCATGCCCGACGGCGGGCACCTCACGCCCCGGGTCCGCCCCGGGACGCTGCCCGGCGGCGTGGCGGCCATCGTCGTCGAGGTGGCCGACACGGGGGCGGGCATCCCGGCCGACCTGCTCCCCCGGGTGTTCGACCCGTTCTTCACGACCAAGGAAGAGGGGAAGGGGACCGGCCTGGGACTTGCTATCTGTCGGAGGATCGTGGACCAGCACCGCGGGCGGGTCGAGGTCGAGAGCCTCATGGGGCAGGGGACCACCGTCCGCCTCGTGCTCCCGGTCCGCCCGGACACCAACGTCGCGGGCCTCAAGTAGCCGCCCCGGCCCCGCACCCCTTTCGGACCCCGCCATGACCCCCCCCACCCCCCGCGGCCGGCTCCTCGTCGTGGACGACGAGGTCGAGTTGATGCGCGCCCTGTGCGAGTCGCTCGGCGAGCAGGGGTTCGAGGTCCAGGGGCTCACGGACCCGGTGCTCGCGCCCGACGCGCTCCGCGACGGCGGGTACGACGTGCTCCTCTCCGACCTCATGATGCCCGGCACCGACGGCATCCAGTTGCTCCGCCGGGCGCTGGAGATCGACCCCAACCTGGTCGGGATCATCATGACCGGGCAGGGGACCATCCAGACCGCCGTCGAGGCCATGAAAACCGGCGCGTTCGACTACGTCCTCAAGCCGTTCCGCCTGCAGACCATCCTGCCGGTCCTCGACCGGGCGATGGAGGTCCGCCGCCTGCGGGTCGAGAACCTGCGGCTCCGCGCCATCGTCAAGGAGCTGACGTTCGAGTCCCCGCGGTACCGCATCGTCGGGTCGAGCCCGGCCGTGCGGCGGGTCACGCAGTTGATCGAGAAGGTGGCCGGCACGAACGCGACCGTCCTGGTCCGCGGGCCGAGCGGCACCGGCAAGGAACTGGTCGCCCGCGCGGTCCACGGCAACAGCGCCCGCCGCGACAGGCCGCTGGTCACGGTGAACTGCGCGACCCTCCAGGAGACGCTGCTGGAGAGCGAGCTGTTCGGCCACGAGCGGGGCGCGTTCACCGGGGCCGACCGCACCAAGCCGGGGCTGTTCGAGGTCGCCGAGGGCGGCACCCTGTTCATCGACGAGGTCGCGGAGATGGCCCCGGCCCTCCAGGCCAAGCTCCTGCGGGTGCTGGAGGACGGCCACTACCGGCGGGTCGGCAGCACCCAAGAGAAACACGCCGACGTGCGGGTCGTCGCCGCGACCAACAAGCCGCTCGAGGACGAGGTGCGGGCGAATCGGTTCCGCGAGGACCTGTTCTTCCGCCTGAACGTCATCGCGATCACCCTGCCGCCGCTCCGGGACCGCCGCGAGGACGTGCCCGAACTGGTGGCCCACATCCTGCGGACCCGGCAGGTCGGCAAGGCCCCGTTCGCCGTGGACCCCGAGGCGATGCGGGTGCTGTGCGCGTACGACTGGCCGGGCAACATCCGCGAACTGGCGAACGTGCTGGAGCGGGCGCAGATCCTCGCCGAGGGCGACACGATCACCGTGGACGACCTGCCCGAGGGGGTGGCGCACGCCGCGGGGCCGGCCCCCGCGGGCACCGGGGCGGTCGCGGCCGCGCCGGCCAACCCGGACGACCTGGACGACGTCGAGCGCCGGCACGTCGTCGCCGTGCTGCGGCGGCACGACGGGAACAAGGTCCACGCGGCGAAGGCGCTGGGCATCAGCCGGCGGACCCTGTACCGGCTGATCGACAGGTACCGGCTGGGGGGCGTGACCAAGGCGACCGACGCGGACCCGGCCCCGCCCGCGGCGGGGTGAGACGGGACGCCGTCAGTTCACATTTCGAGTTGCTCTGTAGCTTTCCTCTTGGGATACGCATGAAGTGGCTGGCGGGCCGCCACGGAGGGCGGCCCCTACCCGATGCATTAGATGTTCTTCACGATAAGCTCGGTGCCGGTGCGCACCCGCCGCGTGGCGG
>NZ_JBHYGG010000245.1:0-56465 GCF_051859125.1 Gemmata sp. | reverse complement strand
AGGCCGGTGCTTGGGGACTTGCACACGCCCGGCCTCACAGAGGCCGGCTACAGAAGAAATACGGAACACCTCGATCCGGTCTCACCAGTTAAAGGCGTCGAGCACCTCGTTGATCGGGCCGAGACCCGCCGGGGGCACGGGCGCATCGGGCGCGGGCGCTTCCGGAGGCGCGCGTTCGCACGGGCTCCCGCGGGGCCCGGAGAGGGCCGCGGTCACCTCGGCGGCCGATGGCCGGTCGCCCGGTGCCTTCGCGAGCATCGCCTGGAGCAGCCCCGCTACCGCCGACGGGAGACCGCCCGGCAGCGGCGGCGCGGTCCACAGGTGGTGGGCCGCCAGCTCCTCGGCCGTCCCCAGGAACGGCACGTCCCCCGTGAGCAACTCCACGGCAACCACGCCCAGCGCGTACACGTCGCTCGCCGGGACCGCGACCCCACTGAACTGCTCCGGGGCCATGTACGCGGGGGAACCGGTCAGCCCGCGGAGCACCCCGCCGCCCATCGCGACGGTGTCCGTCAGCCCGAAGTCCGCGAGCTTGACGGGCGCACCGAAGAACGTGTGCGGGCGGGTGGCGAAGAGGACGTTCTCGGGCTTCAAGTCGCGGTGGGTGAACCCCCGCTCGTGCAGCGCGGCGAGCCCGCGCGCCACCTCGGCGACGAGCCGCCGCGCCTCGTCCGGGGTGGCGTGGTGGCCGGCCCGCCGCGCGCGACTGAGCGCCGCCCGCAGCGCCCCGCCGCGGCACAGTTCCAGGATGAGGTACCGCGTGCCGCCGGCTTCGAGCAGGTTCACGATGCGGACGACGTTCGGGTGCTCGACGCCGAACATGGCCCGCAGCTCGCGGTAGAAGTCGCGCCGCCGGCCGAGCTGCGGGTCGAGCCGCTTCACCGCGAGTTCCTCGCCGCTCACGCGGTCGGTCACCGACCACACGGTCGCGAACCCGCCGCGGGCCAGGAACCTCCGCAGCGCGTACCGCGTGCCGAGGTCACGCTCGACCAGCGCGCCCTCCCGCGCGACGGCGACGGGGTCCGGCGGGGCGAACCCGGTGAAGACTTCAGTGGGCGGCGTGACGGGCATGGTGCGGCCCCGGCCCGTGGGTTACGCCCGCACCGCGGCGAGTTCGGCGACCACCTGGTCGTGGTTCTTCCCGTTGGCGACCCACGCCCGCGCCCCGGCGAGGCGCGGTGCCAGCCCGGCGACGAACCGGCTCGCGGGCTCGCCGCACGCCTTGCACGACGTCTGCACGCAGTCCAACTCCTGGGCGAAGAGGCCCGACAGGAACCCCGCGAGGACGCCCGCGAGGAGCGAGTCGACGGGCCGGTCGCTGGCCCCCGAGAGGGCCGCGAAAATCGGCTCGTCCACCGTCGCCACGACCAGCCCCTGCTCGTGGCGGGTCAGGTCGAGGCGGACGTTCCCCCAGCCGTGGTGGCTGAACAGGTCGGCGAGGCACGCCTGGACCCGCGCGAGCGGCATCTCGCGGAGCGGCCGGCCGTGGAACGCGGACATCTCCTCCTCGAACCGGCGGGCGAGGAACCCGCCCCACTTGCGGCCGCACGCGGCGAACACGGTGTCGGCCGCCGGGCCGCACTCGTCCACGATCGCGCGGCGGAACCCGATGAGGAAGTCGCTGGTCAGGGCGACCAGGCGGGCCCCGGTGCGCGTGCGGGTCACGCCGCGGCGGACGTCGGTCCGGCAGTACAGGCCCTCGGCGTAGAAGTTTCCACCGGCCGGCTCGGCGCTGGGTGCGGGCATCGACTCGTCCTCGGGGTGCGGGGTGGTTAAACGGGGGCCGGGCGGGACACCGCCGTCAGCCGCGTGAGGTGCGGGACCAACAGGTCCGCGGCCGCGGCCGGGAGCGCCTCGCGGGCGGTCGCCGCGAGGAGCGCGAACAGGTCGTTGCTCGCCCCGGTGGGAACGTCCAGGAATTCGAGCGTCCGGCGGAGGGTGCCCGCGGCCCGCGCCTCGGCGTAGTCCGGGTCGTCCATGAGCACCCCGAGCGCCGCGGCGCGGACCACGACCCGCAGGTCGGCGGCCGCTTCGGGCCACCCGAGGTCGGCGGCCGGCCCGAGTTCGGGGTGGCTCTGCTCCCACTCCTTGAGCACCCGGGACGCGATCTCGCCCTCGGCCTCCTGAACCGCACGGGCCGCGGTGAACCGCGCGGGCAGGGACCGCGCGTAGTCCAGCACGTCCTTCTGCTGGTTCGGGTTCAGGTACTGGCTGTCGGCCTGGTTGACCGTCTGCACGATTCGGGAACTCACGCTCGGCTCCGGGTTCGAGGGGCGGTGGACGGGAGGTGGCGGTCAGTTCACCGCCTGGAGCACCGGTTCGGCGAAGTTCGACAGGTCGGCGGCCATCCGCTCCAGGTGCGGCCGGGCGCGATCGAACAGGTCGGGGGGCAAGTGGCGCCCGGCGGCGGCGAGCACCGCGCCGTACACGTCGCGGAACAACTGGGGCGTGTGGCCGGTGCCGCGGACGATGGTGCACAGCCACACGAACAGCTTCTCGTTCGGCGCGTCCGCGTCGCCGAGCACCATCCCGTGGACCGCGTACCGCAGCGCCAGGGCCATGTCGCGGGCGGCCTTCTCCCAGGCCCGGTCGTGCTGCGGGGCGAACCGCGCGTACCGCGGCTTCACCTGCTCGATCGCCTCGCGGACGATCTGCACCTCTTTCTGGGCGAGCAGGTTCGCGGCCTGGAGCCGCTTGGGCACACTCGCGGCCCACTCGAGGACGGCGCGCTCCTCCTCCGGGCCCGGGTACCGGCCGTCGCAGGCCGCCAGTGTCTTGATCGGTAACGAGTACAGCACCGCAACCTCCCGTGGTGGCTCAGGACCGAGAGAACCCCAGAGGACAGTCGGCCAGGAGCCGATGTGGCCCCGTTGCGCGCCTCTGGCGTCTGGGCTTCTGGCGCTCTGACCCCTGGCTCTCAGTCCCAGTTGAACTCATCGAGGAACGCGTCGACGGACATCGTCGGCGGGTCGACCGGCTGGTCCCGCGGGGCGGCGGCCAGCCGCGGGCCGTCCCAGGCGTTGGCCCAGTTCGTGCCGCTCGCGAACGCGGCGAGGGTGACCGCCCCCAGCCGCGGGCCGCGGGCCGGCGCGAGGGGCGAGGCGAACCGCTGGGCGTTCGCCCAGTTCGCCCCGGCCGCGAACCCCGCGAGGGTGGTCGCGCCGATGCGCGGCCCGCGGCGCGGGGCCGGTGGCGGGGCGACCGCGGGGCGGAACTCGGGGGCGTCGAAGGCGATCTCCGTCGGCATTGCAAGACCTCGCGTCGGGGAGGGGTCAGGCGGTCACCGCGCCGTTCAGCTTGCGGAGGATGTCCTTGAACGTGGCCCCCTCCTGCCGCCAGAACGCGGCCGCATTCACCCGCTTCTCGGTGGCGATCAGGAACTTGCAGTGGTCCTCGCCCATCGAGTAGCACTGGATCTCGATGGCCGAGAGCCGGCGGCGGGCCAGCACGCTGAACACGCCCGCGAACAGGCCGGCGTAGAAGTAGCACACCACCTTGCCGACGTTGCCGATCGTCTGCGCGACGGCCGACTCGTAGAGGTCCACGAAGATGAGCCCCTGCTTGCCCTGGCGGAGGTCGTAGTTCCAGTCGCCCCACCCTTCGAGCTTCAGCGGCCACCACCAGGTTTCCAGCAGCAGCCCCATCCGCATCTTGTTGACGGCCTGCTCGAACTCGGCCTGGACCCGCGGCACGAACGAATCCATGTCCTGGACGCCCCACTCGTACCCGCACTTGTACATCACCTCGCCGGCCGCGTCGCCGAGTTCGTCCTCGAGCCCGCCGAGGACCGCGACGACGAAGTCCTCGGTCACCCGGACCACCCGCTGGCCGTAGGCGTTCGTCACCACGCCGGCCGCCGGGTCGTGCTTGAAGAACTGGTCGTCGGTGAAGTGGTTGTGCCTGTACACCTGCTGCCCGGGGATGACGCGGATGCTCTCGCGGACCCCGCCGTCGACCCGCTCCTCGTCGGCCCGCGGGGTGCGTAGGAGCGTGAGCTGCTGGGCATCGGCCCCCTTCCCCCAGACCACCGCGAGGCGCTGGTCGGCGGGCTTCTCGGGGGCCGCGGGCGTGGCGGTCGTCGGCACGGTGGAACTCCTCGGAACGGTGGCGCTGGTGGTTCGGTGCGGGACGCGGTTCAGTCGGCGTCCTTGAGGCGGGACACTTCGGCTTGCAGGTGCTTCAGCTCTTCGAGCCGGCCGCGGGTGATGATCTTCCCCTGCGCGATCAGCACCGCCCCGGTGATCGGGTGGAGCAGGTTCTTGGCGGCCCGGGTGCCGAGCAGGCTCATGAGGTCCTCCGCCCGCTCGACGTACATCCCCTCGGGGAGCTCCACCACGACGCCGTCGCCGAGTACCCGGCACTGGCACGCGAGGCGGCTCGACGGGTCGGCCCCGGTGATGAACGCGAGGGTCCGCAGCTCCCGCTGGGTCCGCGGCGTCACCCGGTCCATCCCGGACTTGACCTTGACGTGGCACGTCGCGCACACGCCCTTCCCCCCGCACGACATCAGCACCTTCAGGTCCTTGGCGAGCAGCGCCTTCAGGACGTCGGTGTTGGTGGGGACGGCGAGCGACTCGTGGATCGGCTCGAGGGTCAGCGTTTTCATGGGCGCGGCTCGGGTGCGGGGGTGCGGGGTCAGGCCACGGCGGCGGGCGCGGCCGCACCGGCGGGCAGCCCGGCGTACAGCGCCACGAGGGTCCGCATCGTGGCGACCGCGGCCGCGAGGGCGTCCGCCTGCTGCTCGTCGGTGAGCGGCGCGGCGGCGAGGGCCGCGCGGAACCGCTGCCACTCCTGCGGCCGGGTCGGGATGCCGTCGAGGTGGTAGTCGAGCCCCGCGCCCGGGCGGCGGTCCACGCGCAGGGCCGGCGCGAGCGACCGCACGAGGACCATCGAGCCCATTCGCGACCCCTCCAGCACGTACAGCGGCCCGAGTAGCGCCCACGGCCGATCGGCGGCCCACCCGGCCAGTTCCCCGGCGAACGCCGCAACCGCGGCACCGGGCTCGACCGCCGGGAGGCTCCCGAGCGCGACGAGGTCCGCGGCGATGAGCGTGCTGCGCGTCATGTGCCCGGGGTGGAACAACGCGGCGACCTCGCGGCACTCGGCCGCGGCGATGCCGAGCGCGGCCTCCACCGCCGCGTGCAGGTGGTACAACTCGCGGAGCCCATCGGCGTAGGCGTCGCGGTCGATCGCGCCCATGGTCATGGCCCGCGCGAACGGGGTGTCCTCAATCGCGGTGTGGTCGGTCGCAATCGCCTGGCGAATTCTGTCGGGGAGCGTCACGCCTCGGTCTCCTTGGCTCGTGGTGGCAGCGTCAGCCGCCGGTCTTGCGGAAC
This sequence comes from Gemmata sp., assembly GCF_051859125.1. Lineage (NCBI taxonomy): Bacteria > Pseudomonadati > Planctomycetota > Planctomycetia > Gemmatales > Gemmataceae > Gemmata > Gemmata sp. The sequence continues at coordinate 51,129 of NZ_JBHYGG010000245.1, read as the reverse complement.
AACCAACTCATGAGGGACGACGGCCGCTGGGTGGTCAATCCCGGTACCGGAAGCACCTCGGCCCGCGACGGGGCCGCCCCGGGGCGGGCGAGCCCCTCCAGTTCCGCGAGCAACTCGCCGTACGAGCCGTACCGGGCCGCGGGGTCCTTCGCCATCATCCGGGTGACGACCTCCGAGAGGTCGAGGTCGACCTGCCCGGGCGCGGCCTCGTGTGCGGGCGTCAGGGGCGCGGTCGCGTGCTTGAGCAGCATCTCCCGCGAGTTCCGGGCGGTGAACGGCATCACCCCGGTGACCGCGTGGTACAGCGTGGCCCCGAGCGAGTAGATGTCGGAGCGGAAGTCGACCGCGTCCCCCCCCCGGGCCTGCTCGGGGGACATGTACGCGCACGTGCCGATCGGGCCGGCGGCACCCTCGGGCCGGTCGAAGTCCATCGCGAGCCCGAGGTCCGCGACCTTCACCACCCCGGACCGGGTGAGGAGGATGTTCGCGGGCTTGATGTCGCGGTGGACGATCGACAGCTCCCAGGCCGCGGCCAGCCCCCGGGCCGCCTGGGTGACGACCTCCAGGGCGCGCTCGGTCCGGAGGCCCCCGGTCTGGACGATCAGTTCGGCGAGGCTCGGACCCTCGACCAGTTCGAGCACCGCGTACGGCCGCCCGGAGCAGTCGAAGTCGAGGACGCGGACCACGTTGGGGTGGTTCAACCGGGCGAGCAGTTGCGCCTCGTTCCGCAACTCGCGGTGCTGGCCGTCGTCGCCCCCGTCGTCGGTCTGCAGCACCTTGACCGCCACGGGCACGTTGAGGGTCGTATGTAGCGCCGAGAACACGGTGCCGCGGCCGCCCCGTCCAAGAACCCCGGTGAGGAGGCACTTCCCGAGCGTCGCCCCGACGTCCGGCATGTCCCACGACTTCGACGCGGGCGGGGTCGCGAGTCGTGCGGTCCCACCGGTCGGTCCGGTCGAGGGCAACTCGGTCGCCCCGCGCCGGGTGCGGGGCGCGGTCGAGGCACTCGCGTCGCGGACCGGTGCCGTTGGCGCTGCCGGCCGCACCGCCGCACTCGAGGTTGACGCGAGACCGGGGAGGTCCCCGGCGCGGAGCCGAGCGAGCCCCCCCGGCGCGAACAGCGCGGCCGGGTCGGCCGACGCGATGAACCCCTTGCTCATCAACTCGAGCGTGCGAACCGCGGCCGCGTGGAACACGCCGACCTGCACCAGAGCGCTCACGACATCGCCGTCTTCCCTTCGTGACGCAGCCCACCGCACGACCTGGTCCCGGCCCGGGGCGTCGAGGTGTCTGCTGGATGAGAGTAGGTCGAGCAGGTAGTCCGTCGGGGGCATCGATCTTGCTCTGTGCGAGCCACAAGCTGGGTCCGCGGTGTCAGAAAACTCCTGACGCCGGGGTGGTGCGGGGAGGAGCGTCACAACCCGATGTTAGGCGGGCCACCGGGAGTTCTCCCGTGAGCCAGGGATTTTTGATGACTTCGCGCCACTTGCGAACTCTGTACTGCTGCGGCGCAAAGCGAACGCCACGTTCTTCGGGATCTCCACCATGTCGAACGAACGAATAGTTAGAAATTACTTCATCTATTTTTGAGACAGAACTATCGATCTCTCTCCTTCTGTTTCAGTGTTCTCCCCGCGTGGCCCCACCGGTGCTGCACCGCAAATTCCCCTTGTGGAGAAAAACCGAATGTGTAGATTTAATGAAGTGTAGATGTCGAAACAGGGTAGATAGACTCGATGAAGTCCCTCTCCCGGGAGTGCGAGTGAGTCGAACCGACCACTGGTCGAAACGAAGAACGACTGAAAGGGGCACGAGATGGTTGGGCTCGAATGGGTGCGATGTGAGGGCTCCGGGACCGGCGACCGGTCCTCAGCCTTCGCGGAACGGGTGACCACGGTTGCCGCGGTCGCAGGGGCCGTTTTCGGTGCGGTGGGCGGCGCGGCCGCGGCCTCACTGGCGGGCGGGTACTACACCACCGCGGCCGGCTCGCTCGGGGCCATGCTCGGGAGCGGGTGCGCCGCGGCGGTCGCGTGGTGCGTCGTCCCGCAGATCAGTTCGCGCGGGTGATCGGGCCGCGCCCGGCCCCCGGGCCGCTGGTCAGTCGAAGAGCCAGTGCAGGACGAAGTACGTCGCCGCCGAAACGGCCGCCGAGATCGGGATGGTCAGCACCCACGCCCAGAGCATGCTCTGAGCGACGCCCCACCGCACGGCCGACACCCGCTTCGACGCCCCGACCCCCATGATGCTCGACGAGATCACGTGCGTCGTGCTCACCGGCGACTTGAGCCACGTCGCGAGCATGATGACGATCGCCGCCGAGGTCTCGGCCGCGAACCCGTTGATCGGCCGCAGCTTGATGATGCGGTGCCCCATCGTCTTCATGATCCGCCACCCGCCGGACGCGGTCCCCAGGGCCATCGCCGCCGCGCACGACACGATCACCCACACCGGCACCGACAGGTCCGCCGCGTGCCCCTGACCCGCCGCGTACGCCACCAGCGCCAGCGTGATGATGCCCATCGACTTCTGGGCGTCGTTCGACCCGTGGGCGAACGCCATGAAGCCGGCCGAGAGCAGTTGCAGCGAGCGGAAGTTGCGGTTCACCGTGGACGGCCGCCACCGCCGCACGACCCAGAGCAGCAGCACCATCAGGACGAACCCGCCCACCATCCCGCACAGCGGCGACAGCACTAGCGCCTTGAGGGTCAGCACCACGCCCTTCGAGGTGAGGAGCCCCCACAGCGCGTCGCCGGCCCCGTCGCCGTGGACGACCCGGTGGCACCACACGGCCCCGACCAGGCCGCCGATGAGCGCGTGCGAGGAGCTGGACGGGATGCCGTAGTACCACGTCAGCAGGTTCCACAGGATCGCGCCGAGCAGCGCCCCCGCGACGACGAGCTGGGTGATCGACGCCGGGTCGGCGATGTCGCCGCCGATGGTCTTGGCCACCCCCACGCCGACGAACGCGCCGACGAAGTTGCACCCCGCCGCGAGCAGCACCGCCGTGCGGCCCGGGAGGACGTTCGTGGACACGACCGTGGCCACCGCGTTCGCGGTGTCGTGGAACCCGTTGATGTAGTCGAACACGAGGGCGAGGACGACGACGACCACGAGGATGGTGAACGTGCTACCCATTCTTCACCACCACCGATCGGATCAGGTCCATCGCGTCCTCGCACTGGTCCACGCCCTCTTCGAGGCCGAACAGCATGTCCTTCTGGCGGACCAGTTCGACCGGCGGGGTGTTCCCGTCGAACAGCGCCGCGATGGCCCTGCGGTACACCGCGTCGGCCTCGTTCTCGAGCGCGTGCAGCGCGAGCGTCGGCCCCCTCACCGAGTCCGGGTCGGCGAACTTCCGCAGCCCGCGGGCGGCCCGGGCCACCTCCCGGGCGCAGGCGACCATGATGCGGACCAGGTGGTTCATCGGGTCGGTGAGCGCGTCGAACCGGAACAGGGCCGCGAACGCCGCGGTGTGCTCCATGCCGTCCACGACGTTGTCGAGGACCTTGGTGAGCCGGGCCAGGTCCTCGCGGTCGATCGGGGTCACGAACGTGCGGTCGATCTCCATGTACAGCCGCTGGCACACGCCGTCGGCCTCGGTCTCGATCGGCTTCAGGCGGGTGGCGACCGCCTCGATGCGGTCGCGGCCGGTCGCGCCCTCCAGCTCCGCGAACACCGCCGCCCCGGCCTCGATCTTGTCCGCGAGTTCTTCAAGCAGGTCGAAGAACTGCGTCTGGCGCGGGATCAGGAACCGCACGAGGCGGTCGAGGAGCATGTGAGCCTCCGGGGGGCACGGGGTGGGTGAGAGTGATCCTATGTCCCGGCGCCGCCCCGGGCGACGGGTGCGTGCCGGGCGCCCCGCGCCGGGCGTGTGAAAAAAAGTTGGCGGGCCTCCGCGGGCGATTACGCACGTACTGGCACGGAGACACCCACGCACCTTCCAACCCAGAAGGCGTTATGCGCACCCGCCCCGCCCGACGCCCCGCCCGCCCGGGGTTCACGCTCATCGAACTGCTCGTCGTCATCGCGATCATCGCGATCCTCATCGGCCTGTTGCTCCCGGCGGTCCAGAAGGTCCGCGAGGCGGCGGCCCGGATGAAGTGCTCGAACAACCTCAAGCAGCACGCCCTGGCGATGCACAACTACCACGACGCCACCGGCCACCTGCCCCCGGGCATCGCCACCGCGCTGATCGGACCGGACGGGGTGGCGACCGAGGACCGCCGCTTGTGGGCGCACTACCTGCTCCCGTACATCGAGCAGAACGCCCTGTGGAACGCGATCGAGTCCGCCCGGCAAGCGGGCAACACCATGAACGGGATGTGGTTCCTGCCCGGCAACCCGCAGGCGGTCATGGTTCCGACGTGGCAGTGCCCGTCGGACCCGAACGGGGGGAAGAGTACGACGTTCGCGGGCAACCAGGGGGTCCACGGGAACTACGCCGCGTGCGCCGGCTCGACGGCGTACAATGGCACGACCGCGGGCGGGACGGGGCTGAACGGAATGTTCTACTCCGCGTCCCGGCTCCAGCTCCTCGGGGTGACCGACGGCACGAGCAACACGCTGATGGTGAGCGAGATCCTGCTCTCGCCGGACGTGACCGCCCACGACGTCCGCGGCCGGTACTGGAACCAAGCCCGGAGCGGGGGCTCGCTGTTCACGACGCTCAACGCGCCGAACAGCCCGACCCCCGATGTGATTAACCACTGCCAGAGCACCGCGACCGCACCGTGTACCAAGTCGGACAACAACCAGAACTCGTCGGCCCGCAGCGCCCACACCGGGGGCGTGAACGCGGCGATGGCCGACGCCTCGGTGCGGTTCGTCACGAACGCCGCCGCGGGGTGGCAGGTCGGCGGCACCCGCGGCGGGGGCGAAGTTCCGGGCGAGTGGTGACCGCGCCCGCCGCTCACGGCTGCTTCGTGCCGGGGGGGTCCTCCTTCAGCGTCACGTTCCGGAACTCGATCGCGTGGCCGTGGTTCTGGAGGAGCAGGTACCCGGTGCGGGGGCGGTCCTTGATCGCCCCCACGGCCACCTGCTCCACGTCCTGCACGACCCGGCCGTTCAGCGTGACCTTGAGCCGCGGCCCGCGGCACTCGACCTCCAGCACGTTCCACTCCCCGGCCGCCTTCGCCGCGTTCTCGGCGGGCGCCAGCACGCCGTAGAACGCCCCGCTCGAGGTCGTCGACGGCTCGGCACCGGCGTCGTCCTGGATCTGGACCTCGTACCCCGTTTTCGACGGGAGCGTCTCGTCGGGCCGGCCGTTGTACGGGTTCGGAACGCGGACGCAGACGCCGCTGTTGCACCCCTTCGACACCCGGTACTCGAGCCGGAGGGTGAAGTCGCCCAACTTCTTGTCGTACCGCAGGAACCCGCAGTTCCCCTTCGACCCGTCGCACGTCACGACCCCGCCCTTGACCGACCACGTCTTGACGTCCGGGTGCTTGGCCTTGAAGAAGGAGTGCTGCTCCTCGACCCACCCGGCCAGGTCATCTTTGGGGAACAGTGCGTCGCCCTCCGCGGCCGGGGCCGGGGCCGGGGCCGGGAGCACGAGCGCCGCGGCCAGCGCGGCGAGAACGAGGCGAGCGGAACGGGTGGCCGCCATGAACGGGCTCCGGAAGGGGCGGGGCCGGCCGCACGGCCGGCCCCGGGGTTCGAACGAACTACGAACTACGAACGAACGCGGGGCGGCCGCACCGGCCCGCCCCGCTCGACCGCGACGCGGCCCGCGTGCTACTTGAGCGACGCGAGGAACTCGACCACGTCGAGGAACTCGACCGGCGACATCGCGGCCCCGAGCCCCTCGGGCATGCTGCTCTGCTTGAGCGTCTGCCGCGACTCGATGTCCTTGACCTTCACCGTGCGCTTCTCCTTGCCGTCGAAGATCACCAGCTCCTCCTTCGTCTCGCTCACGAGCAGGCCGCTGACGGTCTTCTCCTCGACGGTGATCACCTTCGTCGTCGAGAACTTCGGGTCCACGTCGGCGTTCGGGTCGATGATCGACTCGACGAGCTTGAACCGCGACAGCCGCTTGCCGACCTTGCCCTTCCCTTCGAGGTCCACGTCCATCGCCGGGCCGTAGTTCGCGCCCTCGCCGAACACCTGGTGGCACGCGGTGCAGTTGCGGCGGAACACGGCCTTGCCGTTCTCGGCGCTGCCGCCCTTCATGTCGGCGAGCGCCTGCATGGCCTTGTTGCGCTCCTCGGCCGACTTCTGGTCCTTGCCGAGCAGCACCTGGAGGTACGGGATCGCCTGCGCGCCCTTCTTGTCCGTGGCGAGGACGCCGTCGAGGAACTTCTTGGTGGCGTCGTCCTTCGCGAGTTCGCCCTTGATGAACGCCTGCCGCCACCCGCCGATCGTCGCCGCGAGGGCCGCGTCGGCGGTGTACTGCACGTAGTTGTCGGCCGGCTTCACCTTCGTCGCGGCGAGGACGGCGGCCGCCGAGTCGGCGCTGGCGAAGAAGCTGAGCCCGCGGACCGCCTCGGTCCGCACCCGCGGGTTCTCGTCGGTCGCGGCGGCCCTGAGCAACTCGAACGCCCCCGCGACGCCCTCGCGGCCGTCGGCGGCGACCCGCACGGCGGCGGCCCGCGCGTCGTGCGTCTTCGCGGCCAGCACCTGCTTCAGCAGGTCGGCGTCGATCGCGTGGTGCCCCTGGAGCACCCACAGCGCCTCGCACCGCAGGCGGTCGTACTCCTTGTCGGCGGCGTCGAGCTTGCCGACCCACGCCTTCACGGCGGCAACGACCTCGGCGGTCGGCCGGTCGCGCAGCTCGGCCCGCGCCCGGTACCGGGTCCGCCACTCGTACTCCTTGAGCTGGTCGAGCAACTCGCCGACCGGCTTGCCGAACTGCGTCACCGGCTTGAGGAGCGGGTTCTCCTTGTACACGAGCCGGTAGATGCGGCCCGCGGCGTGGTCCCGGTTCGGGTCCCGCTGGCTGTACTGCATGTGGCCGATGAGCGGGTTGGCCCAGTCGCCGAACCACAGCGCGCCGTCCGGGCCGACCAGCGGGTCCACCGGGCGGAAGTGCTTGTCGGTGGACTTCAGCAGGTCGAACGCGGTCTTCGGGTCCTTCGGGTCGGTGCGGACGCGGGTGCCCTTGTACCCGCCCCCGTCGTCCTCGAACGTCCACCGCGGGATGCCGTTCGTGTTGATGACGCAGGCGTAGATGAACTGGCCCTGCACGTCCTTCGGCAGGTGCCGGCTCACCAGGAACTCGCTCCCGACGACCGGCCGCATCCCCTCGGTGTTGAACACCGCGTTGATCCCCTTGCGGCCGGTGAACTGCGCGCCGGACAGCGGCGTGTCCCAGTGCTGGCTCGCGCCGGTGCCGTCGCCGCAGAACCCCTGGCCCCACTCGTTGAACACGTAGCACCACGGGTTCCCGTACCCCGGCGTGTTGAAGTGCCGGATCTTGAGCGACCGCGGGTCGAGGACGTAGCTGCCCGAGCTGCCGAAGTTGCGGAACGGCCCCCACGGGGTCTCGACCGCGGTGCTCATCGACACGCCCTCAAGCATGTGCAGCAGTCCGCCGGGGCTGAACTCCCAGGCGTTGATCGTGTGGTGCGTGTCCTCGGTCGCCCACCCGTCGATCAGGTGGACCACGAGGTCGGCCTTGCCGTCGCCGTCGGTGTCCTTGAGGAACAGCAGCCGCGGCTGGTCGACGACGAGGACGCCGCCGTTCCAGAACTCGAACCCGGTCGGGCAGTGGAGCTTGTCGTAGAAGACCGTGGACTTGTCCGCCCGGCCGTCGCCGTCGGTGTCTTCGAGTGTCAGCAGCTTGTCACTGGGCCGCGGGTCGCCGGGCCTCCACATCGGGTACGACGGCATCGTCGAGACCCACAGCCGGCCCTTGTTGTCGAACCCGAGCTGCACCGGCTTGGCGAGTTCCGGGAACCGCTTCTCGTCGGCGAACAGCTTGACCTCGAACCCGTCGGGCACCTTGCACGTCTTGACGAACTCGTCGGGCGGCAGGATGCGGGGGCCGGCCTCCTGGTCCTCACTGTACTTCTGCCGCGGCTCGCCGAACCGCGTGGGCGGGGTGAACAGCTCGCCCGTCTTGCTGTCGTCGGGCTTCGCGGCGACTTGCTTGCCCTGCGCCAGGTCCCACACGTACCGGTCGCGGACCGCGGCCATGTTGCGGAGCTTGACGAACTCCCGCGGAAACGTCTCGGTGTCGAACGTGCGGCGGCCGCCGTACACGTACCACCCGTTCACCATGCGGTAGTCCTGCTGGTGGACCCACGACTTGTCGTTGACCGCGGCGCGGAGCTTCTCGAACTCGGACGTGCCCGGCTTGGCCGGGTTCGCCCCGCCGAACAGCCCCGCGTCGAGCGCGGCCGCGGCGACCGCGTCGCCGGCCTCGTTGGCGTGGCACCCGTTGATCGTGTACTGCATCCCGGGCTTGGCGGTGAACTCCTTCAGCGTCGGCTCGTACACGTCCACGAAGGCGGCGCCCACCTTCGCGGCGACGTCCTTAGCGGCAGCGGCGTACAGCTTCAGGTTCGCGTTCTCCTTGGTCCCCTCGGGCAGGTTCGGGTCGCCGGTCGGCTCGAACGCCATCGGCGAGACGATCACGAACCGGGGCTTGCTGCCGGCGTCGTCCCGCGGGTACTTGGCCGCGTACTCGTCGAGGAGCTTCTCGTAGTCGGCCTTGAACTTCGCGACCCCCTCGGGGCCGGCGAACGACTCGTTGAACCCGAAGAGGCACACGATGGTGTCCGGGTTGAACGCGAGCATCGGGTCGCCGAGCTTGGCGTAGTCGCTCGGCCGCTGGCGGAGCGCCACCTCGTCGGCCGGGCGGGCAAAGTTGCGGACCACCAGCTCCTTGCTCGGGAACCGGGCGTGCAGCAGCGCCTCGAAGTGCCCGAACAGGTTGAACCGCTCGGCCGTGCTGCCGCCGACGAGCGCGACCCGCTCGTTCGGGACGAGTTCGAGCGGGAGCTTGCTCTCGGGCAGAGCGGCCTTCTTGGGCCGCGGCGGGAGCTTCAACAGCTCCTCGGCCTCACCCTTGGGCTTCGTCTTGGGCTGTTGCAGCGGGGCGGCAACGGCGAACCAGGCGACGGATAGCGCCGCCGCGGCCAGCACGCCGGCCCATCCGGGTCGGGAGAGAGTCATCAGGGTTCCTCGGAAGAGGGAATCGTTGGGAGGTTGAGAGCGGGTCAGTGGTCGGTCGGGTCAGTGGCCCAGGGCGTGCCGCCGGACCTCCTCGTCGGACAGCGCGCGGGAGTACGCGGCGAACTCGTCCATCCGGCCGCTGAAGTGGCGGACCGGGACGTTGTCGGCCCGGGTCGCCGCGTTCCAGTTGCCCAGTTCGGCGCGGCCGGGCTTGAGCGGCACCTCGGCCCTGATCTCCCCGCGGCTCAGGGGGAGGCCGTCCGCGTAGTGCGTCACCCGGCGCGCGTCGGCATCGTACACCACGGCGAGGTGGACCCACTGGCCCAGGGTGTTCGGGGTGAACACCCGCGGGCTGTCGTAGTCCGTGTGGCGGGGGCGGGCGGCGACCCCGAGCCGGACCCGGCCGTCGGACAGCACCTGCCAGTGGACGGCGCCGGGCGCGAAGGCGTCGCTCATCATCAGTGAGTTGAACGTGCGGTCGAGCCCGCCGACCCGCACGCGGGCGAGCAGCGTCAGCGACCGGACCTCGCCGGGGTACGCGAGCCGGACCCGGTCGGCGACGCGGCCGAACTCAAGCGCCCCCTTCCCCGGCCAGTGGCCCTCGGCCCGCTCGCACCCGACGACCGTCCCGGCCCCGACGGTCGAGCCGTTGGTCGCGACGTTGGCGAGGCTCCGGCCGGCGTTCGGCCCCTCGAAGTCGAAGCGGACGATGAGCGCCGGGTCCGCGTTCCACGCCCGGGCCGCGGCCTCCCACCGGCCCCGCTCCAGCACGGCGGCGTTGACCTCGCGGCGGTCGAGGTCGGGGCGGGTCACGAACCCGGTCGCGTCGGCCGGGATGCGCTGCTCCGGGGCGTTCGCGGCCACGGCCACTCCCTCGCCGGTCGTCAGGTCGCGCTGCCCGGCGGTGCCGTGGAGTTCGACCTTCCCCTGGAACACGTGGACCTCGGCCCCCCCCGGAGTAACGGACAGGCCGAACGCGGTGCCGCGGTCCACGAGCGCGCCCTGCGGGGTGCCGACGCGGAACCCCGCGGCGTGCGGCGGCACCTCGGCGGTGAGCCTGCCCGACTTGCAGTACGCCTCGTCGGCCGATACGAGCCGGAACTCGGCCGGGCCTTCGAGGACCACCCGCGCGCCGCTGAAGAACTCGACCTCGGCGAGCCCGCCCGTGAGCCTGAGCCACCCGGGTTCGAGCGCCGCGCCGACGGTCGGGCCGCCGGCCGGTTGGTCCCACTTCGCCCCGACGGTGCGCGTGAGCACGGCGACGGCCGCGGTGGTCTGCTCCTCGGCGGCGGCGACGGGAAGCGGCCCACCGGTCGGGGGCGCGAGCCGAAAGACGACGAGTGCGATGGACGCCGCGACGGCGACGCCCGTCACCAGCCACGGGAGGCGCCGCGCGCCGCGCCCGGCCCGCACCGCGACCGGCGCGGGGGCCGCGGGAGCGACCGACGCGGCTCGCCCGGCGAGGTCGCGGAGCTTCGCGTCGACGGCAAACTGGTCGAGGAGCTCGGACCCAAGGTCCGGGTGCGATTCGAGGAGGGACAGGAGGCGCGCGGCCTCGTCCTCGGTGAGCGAGCCGGCGAGGTAGCGGGCGAGGAGTTCGTCGAACCCCGGTCGCGGGTCAGGCATCGGGGGCCTCCCGGTTGAGGGACCGGCTGATGCAGTCGCGGAGCTTCTCGCGGACGCGGCTGATGGCCCGGCACACGGTGTCGGCCCGCGTGCCCAGGTGCTCGCCGATCGCCGCGGCGGACCGGTCCGCGAAGTAGTACTGGTCGATCAGCTCGCGGCTCTTGTCCGGGAGCCGGTCGAGGCACCGCCTCAGCGCGGCGAGTTCGTCGTCGTACTGGGGCTCGGCGTCGCGCTGCTCGGCGAGCCGGTGGACGTGCTCGGCGAGCCGCCTCAGAACGTCCGGCATCTCGCGGGTCCGCTCGCGCCACAGGCGGAGCGCGACGGTCCGCGTCATCGCGGCGAGCAGCGGGCGCACGTCGGTCGTGAGGTCGCGCTCGCCGGCACGGGCCAGGAACTCCACGAGGACCTGCTGGGCGACGTCGTCGGCCAGCCCGGGGTACGGCGCGTGCCGGAGCGCCACCCCGCGGACGAACCCGGAGTGGGCGAGGAAGAGCTGTGCGGCTTTGGCAACGTCGGACGCCATCGTGTCCCCCGGTGGTCACTCACTTCCCGCAGCACCGCCCGAAACCGGACCACCAATCGGGCGGATTCCCGATAAACGCCAGAACTCAGCGCCCCGGCACTCCGCTTGCACGACCCCCGCAACGCACCGTTCCGAACGCGGACGATTCCCTTTACCCCGACACGGGACCACAGCACAGCACTGGAGAGGTGTCGATGAGCAAGCACCACAGGGGCCCCGCCGCGGTGGCCCGGCCCGCTCCCGAGACGGCCGAACCGAACCACGCGCCTCCGGTCGAGAGCGCAAACGGGGCCGATCACGGCACCCGGGGCGGCGTCTCCCTTGAAGAAGCGATCCGCGTTCGGGCGTACCAGAACTGGGAGCGGGCCGGGCGGCCCGAGGGCGACGGGGTCGCGTTCTGGCTCGAAGCCGAGGGGGAACTGACGGGCGCACCGACCGGTTGAGGCCGGTTCCGGTCCCCTTCGGGTGCGGTCGCGAATTCCCTCCGGTCTTTGGTACTGAATCTGCGACTCCGTTCCCGGACCGGCACTGTGACCGCCGGCCCATTTACGAACGGAGAGCACAATGAACCCGACCATGACGCGAACCGGAATGCCTGGGGGAGCGACCGAACGCACCGGCGGCACGAGCGAAGCCGTCAAGCACTCGGAGGGCCCGGTCGCCCGGGGCATCGAAGAGTACACGGCCCAGTTGCCGTCCGACACGTTCCTGTGGGCCGCCGGCGCGTCGATCGCCGGCTCGCTGACCCTCATGGCCACGGGGAACCGCCACGGCGCACTGTTCGTCGGCCAGTGGGCACCCACCTTCCTGCTCCTCGGCATCTACAACAAGATCGTGAAGGTCGCCGGCTCGGACCGGATCCACAAGTCCTGACACGACCACGCCTCACACGCGCGACCGGGGCCGGGGCACCACGTGCCCGGCACCGGTCTTGTCACTTCGGCTCCCCAACTCCCGCCGCCTCGCGGCGCGAAAACGCTCGTCGGATGAGAAGCGGAACGACGGCCAGGGCCGCGAGCGCGGCCAGAACCTGCGGCGAGACGATGTCGTCCGGCGATTCGACCGAGGCCAGCTCGGCCCCGACCCGCGTGGAGAGGAACGCGTACGGCAGCACCCCCAGGCAACTGACCGCCGCGAAGGTGCGGGTGCGGATCGGCGTCAGTGCCATGAGGACGTTCACGAGGAAGAACGGCACCGTGGGCATCATCCGCAGGGTGAACAGGTAGTACGCACCGTCGCGCTCCACGCCCCGCTGGACGCGCGAGAGCCACTTCCCTTCCGTCCGCCGCACACGGTCGCGGAACAGCACGCGGGTCGCCAGGAACGAGACCGTGACCCCGGTCGTGTACGCCAGGCACGACGCGAGCAACCCGAGCGGGACACCGAACAGCGCGCCGCCGAGGAGCGTCATCACCGTCAGGACCGGAAACGGGAGCGACGCGGCGCAACCGAACACGAGGTAGAACGTCGTCAGTGCCGCGAACAGGTTGCGATCGACCCGGGCGCGCCACCCGGCGAGGTGGGCCTGCACCGCGTCCCACGCGGTCGCTTGAGACGGCCCCAGCACGACCGCCGCGACCACCCCGGCCGCCCCGAGCGCGAGCGCTATACCCCGCACGACCTTCCGCCGCGTGACTCCTTGAGCCGCGTGTGCCGCCGGGTGGGGACTGTCTGGTGCGCCGGGTCGGTCCACCGCTTCACTCTCCGTAACGAGCCGCATTACCGTATTTTACGCACCGCGACTGCTGCACGCAGGCTCGCGGACCCACGGCAGCGCAACCGGTGGTCGAGGGCGGCGTGTCCACGTTCTGGCCACCCGACCGAGCGGTTCCTCGTGGTTCCGGGCTCGTCGCCCGGGTGGTACGCAGTCTAACATGACGGGAGTGCTGCTCGCTGACTCGCGGAGGCCGGAATGGGAATCGCGACCCCCGACACACCCGCCGAGACCGGCGCCATGGCCGTGCTCGAAGCGCTGGTCGCCGCGGCGGGCGGCACGTTCGATACGACACGGGCCGCCCAGGCGCTCCGCACCGCGGCCCGCGAGATCCCCCCGACCACGCCGCGGGCCGCCCGGCTCCGACTCACCGACGCGGCCGGGGCGTTCGGGGTGCAACTGGCCGGCTGCCCGTTGTCGGTCACGGACGCGATCCGGTACATCGAGCACGAGGGGGCGCTCGCCGTCTTCACGGTGACGGCGGACGGGTCGGCGAAGTGGTTCGTGCTCGTCGAGGCGAAGGGCGGGTCCGGCCGCCTGGCCGATCTCGGGCGGCCCGAGGACAGCGGGTGGCGGACCGCGGAGGAGCTGGCGGCGGCCCTGGGCGCGGCCGGGCCGGACGCGGTCATCGAGTGGCTCCTCGCCCGCCCCGCCGCCCCGATGGCCGCCGCGGCGCGGGCCGCCGCGGACGCGCCGCACGGTGCCACACCGCACGACGACCACGCCGGGCACGCCGGGCACCACATGCCCCCGTTCCGGAGGCTGCTCGGCCTGCTCCGGCCCGAAGTGGGCGAGATGTGGCTGGTGCTCCTGTTCGCCGTCGGGGTCGGGGCGTTCTCGCTCGCCACGCCCGTGGTCGCGATGGCCGTGGTGAACACCGTCGCGCTCGGGACGCTGGTCCAGCAACTCCTGGTCCTGTGCCTGGCACTCGCGGTGGCCCTGTCCCTCGCGGGGGCGCTCACGTTCCTCCAGGTGGTCGTGGTCGAGTTCATCCAGCGGCGGGTGTTCGTCCGGGTCGCGGCCGACCTCGCGCACCGCCTGCCGCGGGTGGACCTGCGGGCGTTCGACCGGCAGCACGGCCCCGAGCTGGTGAACCGGTTCTTCGACGTGCTGACCGTCCAGAAGTCCGCCGCGACCCTGCTCCTCGACGGGATCACGATCGCGCTCCAGGTACTCATGGGCCTCCTCCTGCTCGGGTTCTACCACCCGTACCTGCTCGCGTTCGACGTCATCCTCGTCGCGGCACTCGTGGTGCTGTTCGCGGCCCTGGGCCGCGGGGCGGTGGGCACGGCGGTCCGGGAGTCGATCGCCAAGTACAAGGTCGCGGGGTGGATGGAAGAGGTCGCCCGGCACCCGATCGCGTTCAAGATGGCCGGTGGGCCGCGGCTGGCCGTCGAGCAGACCGACGGCCTGACCCGCGAGTACCTCCTCGCCCGGTCCGCCCACTGGCGCGTCCTGATGCGCCAGATCGGGTTCGCCCTGTTCCTTCAGGTGGCGGCGAACGCCGGGCTCCTGGCCGTCGGCGGCATCCTCGTGGGCCGCGGCGAGCTGACCCTCGGCGAACTCGTCGCGGCCGAGATCATCGTCACCCTCGTGGTGGCGACGTTCTCCAAGCTCGGGAAGCAACTGGAGGCGTACTACGACCTGCTGGCGGCGGTCGACAAGCTCGGGCACCTCCTCGACCTGCCGCTGGAGCGCGGCGGGGGTGAGCGGCACCAGGCCCGCGGGGCCGGCGCGAGCGTGACCGTCCACGACGTGACGCTCAGCTACGCCGGGCAGCACGTCCGGTCCCTGTCGCACCTGTCGCTGGCGCTGCGGCCCGGCGAGCGGGTCGCCCTCGTGGGGGCCAACGGGGCCGGGAAGAGCACCCTCGCCGACCTGCTCTACGGGCTCCGGTCCCCGGACAACGGGTGGGTCGAGGTCGACGGGGTCGACCTGCGGACCGTGCGCCTGGACACGCTCCGCGAGCACGTCGCCATCGTCAAGGGGATCGAAGTCATCGAGGGGACGGTCCTCGAGAACGTGCGCCTCGGCCGCGACGGCGTCACCGAGGCCGACGTGCGGGCGGCGCTGCGGAACGTCGGGCTCCTGGACGTCGTCCTCCGGCTCCCGGGCGGGCTGCACACGCAGCTGTGGACCGGCGGGTCCCCCCTGTCCTTGGGGCAGGCGAACCGCCTGATGCTGGCCCGGGCCGTCGTCGGGCGGCCGCGGCTCCTGATCCTCGACGAGGCCCTCGACCACATGGACGCCGACATCCGCGACACCGTCCTCCCGACCGTTCTGGGGGCGGACGCCGGGTGGACCCTCCTTATCGTCACCCACTCGGACGAGGTCGCGAAGCTGTGCGACCGGGTCGTCCACCTCGACCGCCCGACAGGGAAGGACCACTAATGGCCGCGACCCCCGCCCCCGCCACGCTCCCGGCGATGACCCTCGCCCGCACCCCGCGGTTCCTGCGCCGCGGGGCCTGGTCGCTGCTCACCCTGTTGCTCGTCCTGGTCCCGTCGCTGGGGCTCACCCCGTGGGTGCAGACGGTCCACGGGACCGGTCGGGCGATCGCGTTCAAGCCGTCCGAGCGGCCGCAGTACGTCGCGTCCCCGATCGAGGGCCGGGTGAAGAAGTGGCACGTCGTCGAGGGGGACCGGGTCCGGGCCGGCCAGCTCCTCGTCGAGCTGGTGGACAACGACCCGATGATCCTGGAGCGGCTCCGGGAACAGGAGACCCTCGCGCTCCAGCGGCTCACCCTGGCCGAGGGCCGGGTGGCCGATCACGAGAGCCGGCTCGCGTTCATCAAGGGGGAGCAGGAGGTGCTCGTCGCCGAGGCCGGGTTCCGGATCGAGCAGGCCGAGGCACAGGTTCTCGTCGCCCGCCAGGAACTGCTCCGCGCGCGGTTCGACCTGAAGCGGGAGGAACAGGCCTTCGACCGGCTGAGCCGCCTGTCCACCAGCAAGGTCGGCGAGGTCGTGTCCCGGGACCAGGTGGAGGAGGCGGAGCGGAAGCGGGACCTGGCCGGCGCCCAGGTGCCGCTCGTCGAGGCGCGGATCAAGCTGGCCGAGAAGACCCTCGACGGGTCGAAGGCCCAGCGGGCGGCAACCGAGCAGCGGACCAGCGCCACGATCCAGACCGAGGAGGCGGCGGTCAAGTCGGCCCGGAGCGAGCAGGCGTCCGTGCGGCAGCAGTACAACACGATCCGGACCCAGGTCGAGCGGCAGGCGAACCAGCGGGTGTACGCGACGGTCGACGGGACCATCTTCCGCGTCCTCGCCAACGCCGAGGCGGGCGGGCAACTGGTCCGCCCCGGCGAGCGGCTGGCCGTACTCGTGCCCGACATCAAGGGCGAGGGCGAGGGCTTGACCCCGGACCCCCACCCCGGTATTGTCGCCGAACTCTACATCGATGGGAACGACCTCCCGCTGGTCCGCGTGGGCGACCGCGTCCTCCTCCAGTTCGAGGGGTGGGCGGCGGTGCAGTTCGCCGCGTACCCCGAGGCCGCCGTGGGCACGTTCGAGGGCCGCGTGTACCTCGTGGACCCGACGGCCGACGGCCAGGGGTCGTTCCGCATCCTGGTCGAGCCGACCCCGGGGGCGGCGTGGCCCGACGAGGCGTTCCTGCGGCAGGGGGTCCGCTCGCAGGGGTGGGTCCTCCTGGGCCAGGTGCGCCTGGGGTACGAGGTCTGGCGGCTGCTCAACGGGTTCCCGCCGGCCCGCGAGGTGAAGACCAAGGAACCGCGGCAGCCGCTCGGGCCGGTCCAGCGGAAGTGACAGTTGGGGGAGCACTCATGACGGTGCGGCCACGGACGGCCTGGCGGTTCGCGTGCGGCGGGGTGGTCCTCGCCGGGCTCGGTTGCGCCACGCAGTCCCCCCTGCCCCCCGGCGCGTTCGTGCGCGGCCCGGTCGAGGTCCCGCAGATCCCCGCCCCCGCGCCCCCGCCCCACCTCCCGGAGCCGCCGGCCGCCGACCCGAAGCCCGGGGCCGCCCTCCGCCCCGGCTCCGCCCAGGACGCCCCTCTCGCCCTGCGCGAGGTCCTGTCCAGCGTCGAGGCCGCGTTCCCGCTCCTCTACGCCGTCGAGCAGGAGCGGCAGATCACCGCGGGGCAGCGGCTGTCCGCCGAGGGGCAGTTCGACCCCGTGGTGCGGTCCCGCGGCGTGGACCAGACC
Organism: Gemmata sp.; assembly: GCF_051859125.1. Lineage (NCBI taxonomy): Bacteria > Pseudomonadati > Planctomycetota > Planctomycetia > Gemmatales > Gemmataceae > Gemmata > Gemmata sp. The sequence goes on along the minus strand of NZ_JBHYGG010000245.1, from coordinate 33,996 downwards.
GGCTCGTTCGCCAACGGGGTTCTTGACACCGTGGTCGAACAGGCGACGCCGTTCGGCGGCGCCTCGGCGTTCGCCGGGTGGCGGCTCGGGATCGGGAACTTCCCCGTCTACTACGGCGAGCGGAAGACGGGCGAGGGCGGCGAGTACCGCACCGGGGTGGTGGTGCCGCTGCTCCAGAACCGCGACATCGACGTCCGCCGCGCACGGCTCCTCGCGGCGCAGATCACCGAGAAGGCGGCCGACCCGATCGTCCGCCGGGCGCGGCTCGACTACTTCCGGGCCGCGGCGCAGGCGTACTGGGTGTGGCAGGCCGCCGGCGCCCAGTACCTCGTCACCCAGGACCTCGTGCGGCTCGCCCGCGAGCGCCAGGCGCTCCTCGACGAGCGGCGGAAGCAGGGGCTCGTCGGCGAGTCGGTCCCGGTCCTGAACCAGCGGCTGATCGCCGGCCGCGAGGAGGCCCGGCTCGGGGCCGAGCGGCAGCTCCAGCAGGCGGCCGTGCGGCTCTCGCTGTACCTCCGCGACTCGGCCGGGAACCCGGTCGTGCCGTCGTCCGAGTGGCTCCTGCCCACGTTCGGCGACGCGACCCCGCCGCGGCCCGACATCGGGCAACTGGAGGCCGACGTCGCCGCCGCCCTGGTGCAGCGGCCGGAGTTGGTGCGGTTCCAACTGGAGAAGGAGCGCCGCGCGGTCGAACTCAAGCTCGCCACCAACCAGCTCGCTCCGGTGCTCAACGCCTACGCCCAGGTCGCGCAGGACGTCGGGGCGGGGAAGAAGACGCTCACCGGCACCGGGTCGTTCGCGTTCGACCGGACGACGTCGGAAGTGGGGGCGACGTTCGAGATGCCGCTCCCGTTCCGGAACGCCCGGGGCCTGTCGCTGACCGCCCGCGCGCAACTTGCGCAGCTGCTCGCGCAGGAGCGGTACGCCCGCGACGAGATCACCTCCCAGGTACAGGACGCCGTGTCGGAGTTGGTGCAGACCTACCTGCGGATCGAAAAGGCCCGCGAAGAGTTGCGGCTGGCCGTTCGGGTGCTGGAACTCGACACCGAGTCGTTCCGGGCGCGGCAGACGAGCCTCGTGGACCTGAACCTTCAGGAAATCGCGGCCGCGGAGGCCCGCGCCAAGGTGGTGAACGTGCTGGGGGCGTACCAGGCGGCCGTCGCCAACTACCGGGCGGTCATCGGGATCGAGGCGGCCGCCGGCGGAGCGGTCCTGCCCCGCACCGAGCCGGAGCCCGTGCCGCCGGTGAAGCCGATGCCGCCGCCCGTCGAGCCCAAGCCCTGACTGCGGGCGGTATCAACGCGAAGGGGCGGCGCGAATCCGCGCCGCCCCTTGGGGGAGTCGGGAGCCGTTTAGCGGCTGTTCGGGCTGTAGGTGACGTCCCGGTTGCCGCCGGTCGCCGCGACGTAGCCCCACAGCACCAGCACACCGCCGGCGACGGACATCAGCCACCCCGGCCACATGCGGTTGACGTCCGGAGTGTCCGTCCACGTCGGCCAGATGGCCGAGGAGATGAGCCCGCCGACGCACGCACCGACGACGCCCAGCGCGATCGTCATGAGCATCCCGAGGTTCTGCTTGCCGGGCACGAGAGCCCGGGCGATCAGACCGACAACCAACCCCGTCACGATCCAGCTCAGTAGCGACAACATGGCGTACCCTTTGTTTGTGTTCGTTTAGCGCCGGTGCCGCGGTGGTTGCGACCCGTTTCGCAACGATCAGTACAGCACTTCGCGCGCCACACGCGGCCGCGCGCCGCCACGATTTTTGCCAATCCCGGGGGGCACGTTCGAGGCTCTTCGCCCGGCACGCCGTCTGCTGTTCTTCGGTGTTCCCCATCGCCGGTTACACTCTCCGAGGGTCGCAGATGATCTTCCAGGTCCGTACCGATAACCACATCAAGAACAGCGCCGAACTCGGCGAGTCGATCCGGGCGACGGTCGAGGCGTCCATCGCCCCGCGGTTCGGCGACCGGCTCCGCCGCGTCGAGGTGTACCTCGAAGACATGAACGCCCTGAAGGGCGGGATCGACACCCGGTGCTCGATCGAGGTTCACCTCGCGGGCCGGCCGGCGGCGGCCGCGCACGACGACGCCTCGGACGTGGACACCGCGGTTGACGGCGCAATTGAAAAAGTCCTGCGCGTCCTGGAGCACCAACTCGGGAAGCAGGACGCACGGGCCGGGCACACCTCCGCGGCCGGCGACGAAGGGTTGTGACCCCCGCGGGCCGCCACCAGAGGTTCGGAGATGATCCTGTTCGCCCCGGACGCCGCCGCGGCCGCGGAAGTGGCTGCAATGGTGCGGCGCACGACCCTCGACCAGCCGGGGTTCGCACTGTTGCGGTTCCCGCACCCGCTCGGCTCCCGCGCCCTCCGCGGCGCGATGATCGGCCTGATCGACGTCCTCCCGGTCCGGTTCGAAGTCGAGCGCCTCGGCCGGTTCGATCAGCAGGTCAGCTCGAAGTTCCACCGCGACGGCGCGCCGCCCGCGTCTCTCCTGGTGCTCGGGTACGAGGCGACCACGGTGCGGAGTCGGCTGTTGATCGCCGACGCCAGCCGGGCCGCCGCAGCAGCGGTGGTGCCGCTCCCGGAGTTCGTCGCGCGGCACAACCCCATGTTCCCCGCCGGCGAGGCGCACTACCTTCGATTCGTAACGGAAGTGCCCCTGCCCCACGGCGAGTCGTACCTCGTCGCGATCAACAACAGCTTGTTGCCGGGACCGGACGGAACGAACCCGCTCGGCGTGCTGCACAAGGCGGTGATCGACGCCCCGGACCCGGCGGCGCGGCGTATCATCAACTCGATCGGGTTGACGCTCCCCGGGACGGCGGCCGTCACGTCGGCCGCGGAAGTTGAGCGGTTCGTCTCCCGCGACGATCTGGACTGACTCCGAGAGGCCCATGCCGCCCGCCCCCGTTCCCGGCCCGCACCTCGTCACCGTCCCGCTGTCCGAACTGGGCGGCCGCCCCAACGACGGCGAGGTCCGCGTCTGGGTCGTGCCGCTCGAGTACCCCCCCGCGAACGAGGCTTCGCTGCTCGCGTGCCTCACGACCGAGGAGCACGAGCGGGCCGCCCGGTACAAGGTCGCGCGGCCGCGGCACCAGTTCGTGACCGGCCGCGGGCTCGTGCGGCAGATCCTCGGCCAGTGCCTGGGCCTGCGGCCGCCGGACGTGCCGGTCACCTACACCGGGGCGGGCAAGCCGGTTCTCGACGGCGGCGGGCTGCACTTCAACGTCACGCACACCGACGCCGTCGCGCTGCTCGCGCTCGCGACCCGGGCCGTCGGGATCGACACCGAGCAGGTCCGCGACCTCGCCAACCCCGACGGGTTGGTGCAACGGTTCTTCTCGGCCGCGGAGTGCGAGGCGTACCGGAACCTGCCGCCGGAGTTGAAGCGCACCGGGTTCTTCCACGCCTGGACGTGCAAGGAGGCGGTGATCAAGGCCGCCGGGCTGAGCGTGACGTGCCTGGAGACCTTCGACGTGGACCTCGACCCGACGCGGCCCGCGGCGCTGTTGGCCGCCCGGCACCCGGAACTGGCGGGCCGGCGCTGGGGCCTCACGGCCTGGGAGCCGGTGCCGGGGTTCGCGGCCGCGGTGGCAGTTGAAATGTTGTGAAGCGAGCGGCGCGGCGTGAGCCCGCCGGTGGATTGCGCCACCGGCGGGCTCACGTCGCGCCGCTCGAAGACCTCGTTCCCGTCGGGACTAATCCTTCACCGGCGGGGCCTCGATCGCGTTCACGCGGTTCAGGTACGGGGCGGCCGCCTGGTTGAGCTTGTCGACGTTCATGTCGAGCTTCATGCGGTAGCCCATCCGCGGGAAGAAGTCCTGGAACTTCACGATGGCCACGCCCTTGTCGCGGCCGGACTGCACGGCGCCCGTCATGGCGGCGATGAGCTTGGTCTTGTCGTCGCGGTTCGGGTCGTTGGCCGAGTTCGCCGGGTACCAGCCCTCGACGACGTACCGGGTCTGCTCGTTGATCTGGCCCACCCACTTGCGGGTCCGCATGTCGAAGTACGCGTCGACCGGGACGCCCATGCGGTTCAGGTCGCGGATCACGGCCTCGATGTCGTCGCTCCCGTCCCCGTTCACGTCGAAGATGCCGACGAGGGCGATGTGGTCGGCGGTCCCCTTGCGCCACACCGAGTTGTACAGCAGGTCGCCCGGGGCGGACCCGTCGCGGATCGGGTCGAACTCCTGGGTCACGCGGGCCCGGGCCAGGTGCGGGCCGATGACCTCGATGACCTCGATGGTGGCCTTCTCGACGAACCGCTCGACGTTCTTGTACACGCCCCGCTCGTCGGGCACCCGCATGGTGCGGACCCGGGACTGGCGGCCCTTCTCCTGGTAGTCGTTGGGCAGCACGGTGAACGTGAGCCCGGGGCGGACGAGGTCGGCCGAGCCGAGGTTGATCTCGACGACCCCCTGCTCCGGGCGGCGGAGGATCTTGCCCTGCGGCTCCTCGAACGCGAACTGGTTGACCTGGTTCTTGGCCCGCTCCTTGATGAGCACGCCGATCTGCTCCTGGAGCTGCGACATCAGGTCCTTCTGCCGCTTGGTCTCGCGCTCGAGCTGGCCCCTCGCGTCCATCGTCGCGTCGAGTTCCTTGCGGCCGGCCGCCTCGTCGGCGATGAACTTCTGCTTGCGGTCCTCGAACAGCTTGACCTGCGCGTCGAGCTTCGCCTTGTAGTCCTTCGGGAGCGAGGCGGCGACCTCGGCGAAGATCTGGCGGGCCTTTTCGTTCTCTTCCTGTGCCTTCTTGTAGTCGGACACGGCGGCCTTGTAGAGGTCCGACGTCTTCTTCTCCTCGCCCTTGGCCGCGTCCCGCTCCTTCATCGCCTCGGTGACGGCCTCCACGAAAGTTTTGGTCGGGGCCTCGCCGAGCTTCCCGCTCTCCTCCACGGTCCACACCTGCAGCTCGTTCGGGAGGGCGCTGCCGTCGGCCTTGCCGAGCTTGGTGGCGAGCCGGTCGTTGATCTGCTTCAGCTCGGTCGAGAGCTTGTCGCCGGCCTTGTGCTCGCCGAGGAGCAGGGTGCGGTCCTCGGGGTCATCGACCCCGAGGTAGATCTTGTACAGCTTGGTCTGGAGCTCGTACTCCTTCGCCTGGAGGCGAGCGGCGGCGGTCGTCTTTGTCGCATCCGCGACGCTGGCGATGCCCGCCTCACGGTCCGCGTACTGCATGTACCACAGCACCCCGAAGGTGATCGTAGACAGGACGAAGAACACCAGGGCGAACACCAGCGGCATGCTGGTCTCTTTCCCGCTCGCGGATTTCTTGGCCATGGGTTCCTCGACGACTGGTGTGGACCCGGGAGATTTGCTGGGGACGTGCAATTATACACCGGCCCCCACACACTTGAGCATAAACGAGCGCGCGGCCCAGTCAATTCGGAAAGGCCGGGCCGGCCGCCGAGTCGGCGGTGGTTGTGCGGCCTGCGCCGGTCGCGCCGGAGAGGTGACGCCCGCCGGGCGCGCCCGTTTCACCAATTCTCCGCCCCGCCGGCCGAAATCTCCGGCCCCTCTGGTGTCGCCGCGGGTCACGCGGGTATACTCCAGCGATGCACTTCACGGACGAACAACCATTTCTGGACGCCATCTTCGCCCGGTACTCCGACGACGGGCCGCGGCTCGTGTACGCCGACTTCCTCGACGAGGCCGGCGAGCCCGAGCGCGCCGAACTCGTGCGGGTGCAACTCGCCCTGGCCCGCATCGCCGACGGGCACCCGCGGCGGGCGGAACTCGTGAACCGCGAGGCCGAACTCCGCGACGCGCACTCGGCCCGCTGGACCGAGCGCCTCGCCGGGCTGGTCACCGCGGTCGAGTTCCGCCGCGGCGTCCCGGACTCGGTGACCGTGACCGCGGGCGCGTTCCTCGACCGCGGGGCGGAGCTGTTCCGCACGGCCCGGGTGCGGCGGCTCCGGCTCCTCGACGCCGCCGACGCGGTGGAGAAGGTCGCGGGCTCGCCGCTCCTCGCGGGGGTCCGCGAACTCGACCTGTGCGGGAACGAGCTGGGCCACGCCGGGGTCGCGCGGCTCGTCCGCTCGCCGCACCTCGGCGCGCTCGCGGCCCTCGACCTCGGGTTCAACGGCCTCGACGACCGCGCGGCCGCCGCGCTCGCCCGGTCGAGCGCCCTGGTGAACCTCACCGACCTGGCGCTGAACGACAACGACGCGATCACCTGCGCCGGGGTCCGGGAACTGGCCGCGTCGCCGTTCTACGCGGGCCTGCGGGCGCTGGACCTGTCGGGCAACGCCGTCGGGGCCGCCGGGGCCGCCGCGCTGACCGCACCCGCCGCGTTCCCGCACCTGCGCGCGCTCCGGCTCCGGGGGAACCCGCTCGGCGACGAGGGGGCGGAACACCTCGCCCGGTCCCCGCTGCTGGCCCGGGTGGTGGCCCGGGCGCTGGCGCTGGACCTCCGCGACGCGGAGATCGGGCTCGCGGGCGCGGCGGCGCTCGCCGGCTCGCCCGCGGTCGCGCGGTGCGCGGCGCTCGACCTGTCGGGGAACGACTTCGGCGATTCCGGGTTCGCGCGGTTCGTGACCGCCCCGGCCCCGGGCGGCCTGCGGACCGTGCGGTTCGCGCGGAACCGGATCACGGACGCGGGCCTCGCGGCCGTTCGCGGCCGGCTCCCCGCGTTGCTGAAGCAACTCGACCTCCTCGACCTCTCCGGGAACCGGCTCACCCGCCACGGGATCGGGCTCCTCCACGCGGCCCGGGGCGAGTCCGGGGTGGTGCTCGACGTGTCCAACAACGTGCAGGCGTCGGCCCGGGGCGAGGTGCCGGTCGCGGTCGGCGACGTGGTGGCGGACGTGTTCCAGGGCGTGGCCGAGGCCGCGGAGCTGCGGTGGCGGATCGCGCACCCGCAGGCGCTGCCCCGGTCGTAACGGGTCCGCACGGATCGGCGGCTTTTCACTTTCCGCTCCCGCACCAAACTCCCATAATCCCGCTTGAGTCGCCCAATCGCATTTTCGGACGCACGAGACATGAACAACGCCTGCCCGAGTTGCGGCGCGGTGTACGCCGTCGCCGCCAAAGACATCGGCCGAACGATCCGGTGCAAGAAGTGCAGCGCCGGGCTGCGGGTCGACGACACCGGCCTGGTCGAGGACGAGGCCGCTGCGGCCGAGAATGAAGCCGACGAGGCCGCCCCGCGGGCCAAGAAGCGGCGGTTCACCCCCGAGGACCGGGCGAAGCTCGCCGGGCTGCTCGACAGGATCGGGGGCGTGCCCGCGGCGCTGTTCGGCCTGGGCGTGTTCCTCACCATCTGGTTCTTCTTCCAGCAGTCGATCTCGGCGCCGAACGGCGCGTCGGACAACAGCGCGAAGGCGAGCGCGGCTCGCGTCAAACTGGACATGGACCAGGAGGTCCGCAAGCTCGAGGACGGCGCGCCCGAGCAGCCCGAGGGCGAGGACGCGAAGGCCATGGAGGACTACGCGAACAAGAAGCGCGAGTTCGACAAGGGCGCGCTGAAGAAGCGCAAGGAGATCGAGAAGAAGTACAAGCCGAAGCTCAACGACGCGAACGACGACTACGCCCGCACCCAGATCAGCAGCGCCAAGGGCCAGTGGTGGGACCAGTACGGGCTCATGTTCGGGTTCCTGTTCCTGGCGTTCGGCTGCACCGCGTACGTGCGGGGCGAGGGCAACCTCGTCCTCCGGATCGTGGCCGGGACCATCCTGACGCTGCTGTTCCTGGTCATCTTCGGGAAGTTCAGCGGGTGCCGCGGGTGACCGCGCCGCGGGGGCGGCGGGTCCGTACTCTGACCCGGACCCGTTGACCGCCCGCAGGAGTGCCCCGCATGCCTTCAGCCCCCGACCCGCTCGCCCCGAAGTACCGCCGCGTCCTGTTGAAGCTGAGCGGCGAGTCGCTCGGGCACGGCGGCAAGTCGGGCATCAGCCTCGACGAGACCAAGGCCATCGCCGAGCAGCTCAAGCGGGTCCACGCCCGCGGGGTGCAGCTCGCGGTGGTGATCGGCGGCGGGAACATCCTCCGCGGGGCGCAGTTCAGCGGCGGGGACGAGCGGATCAAGCCGGCCACGGCCGACTACATGGGGATGCTCGCGACGGTCATGAACGGCCTGGCCCTCCAGGACACGCTGGAGACGCTTGGCGTCGAGACCCGGCTCCAGTCGGCCGTCCGCATGGAGACGGTCGCCGAGCCGTACATCCGCCGCCGCGCGATCCGGCACCTGGAAAAGGGCCGGGTCGTGATCCTCGCCGGCGGCACCGGGAACCCGTTCGTGACGACCGACACCGCCGCCGCGCTCCGCGGCACCGAACTCGAGGTCGAGGTGGTGCTGAAGGCCACCAAGGTGGACGGCGTGTACGACTCGGACCCGGAGCGGAACGCCCACGCGGTGCGGTACGACCGGCTCACCTACGACCAGGTGATCCGCGACGGGCTCCGGGTCATGGACATCGGCGCGTTCGAGATGTGCAAGCAGGCCCGGCTCCCGATCATGGTGTTCGACTACAAGCGGGAGAACGCCATCGAGAAGGCCATCGCCGGGCACTCGATCGGCACCGTGGTCGGCGACCGCGGGTGACCGGGTTCCGGTCGAGACTTCCGGTGTCATTCGCTAGAATCTGGGTGTCGGTGACCCCGGACCCCTAACCCGTGACGACGCATGAACGCTCAAGAAATTTTGAAGGACGCCGAGGCCCGGATGGAGAAGGCGCTCGACGTGTTCCGCAACGACCTGAAGTCGGCCCGGACCGGCCGCGCGTCGCCGCAGATGCTCGACGCGCTGCGGGTCGACAACTACGGCACCATGTCCCCGATCCGCGACGTCGCCTCCGTGACGTGCCCGGACGCGGCGAGCATCGTCATCAAGCCGTACGCGGCCGACAGCCTCAAGGAGATCGAGAAGGCGATCCGGTCGAGCGACCTCGGCCTCGCGCCCAACAACGACGGCAAGGTGATCCGCCTGAGCGTGCCGCCGATGAGCGGCGACCAGCGGAAGAAGATCGTCGCGCAGGTGAAGAAGTCGGCCGAGGCCGCGAAGGTGTCGTGCCGCAACATCCGCCGCGACGGCAACAAGCACTACGACGACGCCGAGAAGGCCAAGACGATGACCGAGGACGACCGCGACAAGGGCAAGGCCAAGATGCAGGACCTACTCAAGACCTACGAGAACAAGGTCGACGCGCTGGCGAACGCGAAGGAAAAGGAAGTGATGGAGTAGTGTCGAATCGTAGGGCCGGCTGTGCCGGCCGAGGTTCGCACTTCAGGAGCGGCCGGCACAGCCGGCCCTACCAAACATGTCTCCAGTAGACGCGACCAAGGACAAGCTCGCGGCGGTGGCGGGGAAGTTGCTCATCGGGCAGTTCCACCGCCACGTCTTCCTGTGCATCGGCGAGGAGTGCTGCTCGGGCGCGGTCGGGACCGCCGCCTGGGAGGTGCTCAAGACAGAGTTGAAGGCCCGGAACCTGTCGCTCGCAACCGGCCCCGCAGCGTGCTACCGCACCAAGGTCGGGTGCCTGCGCGTGTGCGCCGGCGGGCCGATCCTGGTCGTGTACCCCGAGGGGACGTGGTACATGGGGATGACCGCTGACCGCATCCCCCGCTTCGTGCAAGAGCACCTCGTCGACGGCAAGCCGATCGAGGACTGGGTCTTCGCCCGCAACCCGCTGCCCAACCAAGAAGCAAAGTAGCCGCACGATTTCAGAAGCTGAAGCCACGATCGGGACCGAAGGCCGCGCTTCAATACGGCTTTCGGTCCCGATCGTGCCTGATCGGTTTTCGATCGTGCGGCTCGTTCTTCGCCTTCGCAATCGGTACGGCTAATCCTTCGCCTTCGCGTAGCGGTGGGTCGGGACCGGGCGGCCGGGGCGGAGGCTCTGGCTCGTGCGGAACTCGGCGCTCACGCCCGCATGCGAACACGCCGCGGTCACCACCTTCTGCACCTCGGCTTCGAGCACCGCGGGGTCGATCGCCACGCGGGCGTTCACGATCAGGTCGGCTTCCCGCGGGGAGATGTTCGACGGCAGCGAGAGCTTCGCCGCGGTGTCGTTGCTCACGACGTTCCCGACGGCGAACGCGCCCGCGTCGTCCATCCCGATGAGCTTGAGGTGCGCCACCTCCCCGCCGAGGTCGCGGCACACGCTCGCGAGGTCGGCCAGAACTGCGGCCAGGAGCGCGTCGAGGTCGAACGGCGCGGCGGCGGTGAGCCGGGCGGTCGCGTTGAGCCAACCGAGTTCGGCCTCGCCTTCGGCGTAGGTGTCGTAGTCGATGTCGAGGATCTTGCGGCCGAACCCGCCGGTCTGCGACAAGAGTTCCGTGAGCGCATCGAAGCCCTCGCCGGTCGCGGCACTCACCTTCAGCACCGGCGTGCCGGGGAACTGCTCGCCCACGAGCTTCAGCAGGTCGGTTTGTTGCTGCGGGGTGAGTTCGTCGGCCCGGTTGATGAGGATCGCGTCGGCCTCTTCGAGTTGCTTCTTGAAGATGTACGCGGCCTTCGGGCTGAACCCGCCGGCCTGCTGGTTCTTGAGGATGCGGGTGCCGTGGCTCGGCTTGAACAGCACCGCATACGGCGCGACCTCGAACTGCCCCGCGTACAGGTCCTTCAGCGGCTGCACGACGGTGGCGACGAGGTCGGTGCAGCTCCCGACCGGCTCGGCGAGGATCACGTCGGGCCGCTCGGACGCCTGCAGCGCCCCGACCCGCGACACGAGGTCGTCGAACCGGCAGCAGAAGCACGCGCCGGGCACCTCCTCGACCGCGAGCCCCTGGTTCCGGAACGTGTTCGTGTCCACGAGGTCGTGCGCCTGGTCGTTGGTGACGACGCCGACCCGCTTGCCCTGGGCCGCATAGTGGCGCGCGAGCCGGCCGAGCGTGGTGGTCTTCCCGGCCCCCAGGAACCCGCCGATCATTACGAATCGTACCGCCATGTGTAGAATCTCCGAACGTTCCGGTGGGGAGTCAGTCTAGCCCCGCGGCTCACGGTGGTCACCGACATGAAGCCGATTCGCCTGATGACCCTGGCACCGGGGCACTTCCACGCCGCGCTCGTGCAGAAGCGCATGGTCCCCGGGGTCACAGCCCGGAACTACGTGTACGCCCCGCTCGACGCGGACACGGTCGCGTACCTGGAGCGGCTCGCGGCGTTCAACGCCCGGGCCGAGAACCCGACGGCGTGGGAGGTGGACCTCCGCGCGAGCGACGGCTGGCGGGAGAGGTTCGAGCGGGAGCAGCCGGGGAACGTCGTGTTCCTCTCGGGCCGGAACAGACCGAAGATCGACCTGATGCGGCTCGCGGTCCGGAACAACCTCCACGTGATCGCCGACAAGCCGTGGGTGATCGAGTACGCCGACTTCCCGAAGGTCGAGGAACTGTACCGCGAGACCGACTTGCGGGACGTGCTGGTGTGGGACGTGATGACCGAGCGGCACGAGGTCACGAACCAGCTCGTTCGCGAGTTCATCCGCGACGGGTACATCTTCGGGAAGTGGCAGGCGGGCACCGCTTCGCAGCCGGCCCTCAACCTTGAGAGCCGGCACTTCCTGCGGAAGACCGTGGCGAGCCGGCCGCTGGTGCGGCCCTGGTGGTGGTTCGACCCAAAAGTTGCCGGCGAGTCGCTCGCCGACGTCGGCACCCACCTCGCGGACCTGGCGCTGTGGTTCGTCTCGCCGGACCGCATGATCAACTACCGGTCCGACGTCCACCACCTCGCGGCCGAGGCGTGGCCGCTGCTGCTCTCCGAGGACGAGTTCTGCGCGCTGACCGGCCTCCCCCGCTACCCCGAGGCGCTCGCGGCCCGGGTGGTGAACGAACAGCTCTACTACGCCGGCAACAACACCGTGACGCTCGCCCTCGCGGGGGTCCACGTCAAGCTGGCCACGACCTGGGAGTTCGAGGCCCCCGCCGGCGGAGCCGACACGCACGCCGTGACCGCACTCGGGACGCACGCGAAGATCGAGGTGCGGCACGACCCGACCGGCGTGCCCGAGGTGTACCTCGCGGCGACCAACCCGGCCGATCACGCCGAACTGTTCAGAAGGTTGGCGGCGAAGTGCGAGCTGATGCGGGGCCGCCTCCCGGGGCTCGCGGCGACGGACCGCGGCACCGAGGTGAAACTGGAGATCCCGGACCGGCTGCGGACGACGCACGAGGACCACTTCGCGACCGTGATGGACGAGTTCGTGCGGTACTTCCACAACCCCCGAGCGGTCCCCGCGTGGGAGCGCCCGAACACGCTCGGGAAGTACTACATCACCACCAAGGCGATCGAGATGGCCCGCAACAAGCCACCGGCGTGACACCTTAGGGCTGGTGGCACCGGCCTCCGGCCTGTGTTGCGCGGCCGCAGGCCGGAGGCCGGTGCCCCTCTTTCACTCCGCTCCGGTCGGCCAGCTCTCGGTCGGCTCCCAGCCGAGCAGCCGCGTGCTTTCCGACAGGTCGTAGCGCAGCGAGTGCGTGTGCCGGCTCGTCGCGTAAAGCACCGCGAACGGCGGCAGCGCGTCGGTCTCGACGGTCGCCGCGAAGAACCGGCCCGCGTCGCCGGGGCTTATGAACACGTCCTGGAACAGCTCGCTCCCGCGGATCTCGGCGACCTGACCCGCGTCCCGCGGGCACCACCCGATCCGCACCGCCAGCACCTCGAGCCCGTGCTCCTTCGCGTACACCTGCCCGAGCGCTTCGAGGAACACCTTGGTGCAGGCGTAGAGGTACCGCGGCCGCGGCGGCGAGTCGACGGTCACCGGCGTGTTCCCGTCGAGCAGGTGCCCGGCGATCACCTGCCCGGTGCTCGCGAGAACGACCCGTCGAACGCCCAGCGTGCGGGCCGCCTCCATCACCTGGTACGGCCCGACGATGTTGTTCGGCACCAGTTCGGAAACGAAGTTGTCGCCGTCGTTCGGCGGCGTGCCGCGGGGGTACTGCGCGTCGTCGGGCGTCGCGGCCAGGTGGATGATCGCGTCGGCCCCCGTTGCGGCGGCCCGGAGCGCGGCAACGTCCGTGAGCGTCCCGACGACCGACTGCTCCGCCGGCACGCCCGGGGTGGGGCGAACGTCGAAGCCGACGACCGTGTGCCCGCGGGCGACGAGCGCCGCAACGGCCGCCCGACCGATGCGGCCCGCCGACCCCGTCACCAGAATGCGTTGTGCGGTTTTCATGCCGATGTTGTATGCCACCCGCGTGCCAACGAACGGTTTCCCCGGCCCCGCCGGGCCGGTATACTGCGGCGAACCCTCACCCCGGACGCATTCATGAACCGTCGCGACTTCCTGGCCGCCTCCGCGGCCGCTGCCACTCTCCCGCTCGCCCCCGCTTCTGCCGAGGACAAGCCAATGCTCCCGATCGTCGACACGCACCAGCACCTCTGGGACCTCGAGAAGCTCAAGCTCGCGTGGTTCGACCCGAAGACCCCCGAGGGGAAGGTCCTCGGCCACAGCTTCACCCCGACGGAGTACGCCGAGGCGACGAAGGGCGTCGGCGTCGTGAAGGCCGTGTACATGGAGGTGGACGTCGTCCCCGAGCAGCAGCAGGCCGAGGCCGACTACATCGTCGAACTGTGCGAGAGCAAGAAGACGCCGACGTGCGCCGCGGTCGTCTCCGGCCGCCCGAACTCCGACGGGTTCGAGAAGTACGCGAAGCAGTTCAAGGGCCACAAGTACGTGAAGGGCGTCCGGCAGGTGCTGCACGTCAAGGAGACGCCCGCGGGGTACGCGCTCGAGGAGAAGTTCGTCAAGGGGATCAAGCTCCTGGGCGACCTCGGGCTGAGCTTCGACCTGTGCGTGCGGCCGGCCGAGTTGCCGGACTTCGTGAAGCTCGTGGACCAGTGCCCGAACACGCGGTTCATCCTGGATCACTGCGGGAACGCGAACCTGAAGCACACGCCGGCCGAGCGGGACCAGTGGAAGCGGGACATGGCCGAGATCGCGAAGAAGAAGAACGTGGTGGGCAAGGTGAGCGGGTTCATCGCCAGCGCCCCGGCCCGCGGGAAGTGGACGGTCGACGACCTGGCCCCGGTGGTGAACCACACCCTCGACGTGTTCGGCCCGGACCGCGTCATGTTCGGCGGCGACTGGCCCGTGTGCCTGCTCGGCGTCGAGAAGTACGCCGACTGGCCCACCGCCCTCAAGACCGTCGTGAAGGACCGCCCCGAGGAGCAGCAGAAGAAGCTGTTCCACGACAACGCGGTGACGTTCTACGGGCTGTGACCGGCGCGCCGCGACCGCGACGGGCGCGAAGTTCTCTCTTGCAATACCTACCGACTTCGGCAATGACTGATCGGTAGGCCGCCGCCCCTCGCGGCCGCGGCGGCAACGCCAGGAGCCGGGCCATGACCGCGATCACGGGACTCACCGCCTGCCTGTTCGGGAACCTGCTGCTCACCCTCGCCCCGGTGCCGCCCGAGCCGGCGCCGGACCCGATGGCCCGCGGCTACATGGGGATCACCGTGCAGAGCGGCGCGCTGGCCATCGAGAGCGTGCAGCCGGGGATGCCCGCCGCGAAGGCGGGGCTCCAGGGCGGCGACGTACTTGTGCGGGTCGGCACCCTGGAGCCCCGCGAGTTCGACCAGGTCGTGTCGCACATCTGCTCGTTCCGGCCCGGGGCCGTGGTCGAGATCGAGGTGCAGCGGGGCGGCGAGCGGAAGACCTTCAAGGTGAAGCTGGCGTGCCGGCCGCCGGAACTCGACCTCCCGACCCGCCAGCCGCGGCCGATCGACGTCGACGACTGACCGCGTTCGCACCCCGGGCACTTCTGATGGACGCTCCCGCACGCGTACCCCTCCCGCTGCTCCAGCAGCGGGAGGTCGAGGCCGAGGTCATCGCGCCGCTGTTCCGCGCCTTCGCACGGGAGGTCGGCGAGCCGCGGGCACGCGAGATCGTGGCCGGCGTCGTCCGCGACCTCGCCCGCACCGGCGGGTGCGCCGCGGCCGCGGGCGGGAACGACCTCGCTCACCTGAAGGGTGCCGTCGAGAAGTGGACCGAGAACGGCGCGCTCGAACTCACGGTCCTGCGCGACGACGCCGAGGCGTTCGAGTTCGACGTGACGCGGTGCCGGTTCGCGGAGATGTACCACCGGCTCGGGCTGGCGGACCTCGGGCCGGTCCTGTCGTGCAACCGCGACGCGGCGATGATCGAGGGGTTCAACCCGGCCATCGCCTTCACCCGCACGCAGACCATCATGGACGGCGCGCCGCACTGCAACTTCCGCTACCGATCGTAGGGCCGGCTGTGCCGGCCGAAGCAACGCGGTCACCTCCGGTTCGGCCGGCACAGCCGGCCCTACACCGTCACGGCTGAACCGGCTGCGTCCACGCGACCTCGACGTCGCCCTTCTCGTACGGGTTCGGGTGCGGCTTGCTGGAGGTCACCTTCGCCCGGACGTACAGCTCCTTCCCGGTCAGCGTGTAGCTCGGCCGCAACTCGTTCGACTCCGCGACCACCTTGCCAATTTCGGGCGAGTAGTCCGAAGTGACCGCGAGCGGCTTGCCGTCCTTGTCGAGCTTCGGTGCGGCGCCGAACTTGGCGTCGGTCATCGTCGCGACGAACTGCGTCTTGTACGTCACCCCCGGTTCGGCCCGGATCGCGAGCCGCAGCGCGTTCCCGTCGCGGGTCACCTCGTCGAGCACGACGCCGGTAGTGGCGTAGAAGTCGCCGGCCTCGATCCCCTTCACGACCCCCTCGCCGGTGAGGTGCGGGCTCTTGACCATGACCCACCCGCGGCCGGGGTTCACCTTGCCGACGCCGAACTCGTGGTACCCGTGGGCGTCGTCGGTCGCCAGGCCGTAGACGACCCCGAGCCCGTGCTTGCCGAGCCGCAGCGCGTTGGTGACGTCCCACACCCGCTCACACGAGGCGTGCGTCGCGTCGCCGTAGTTGCGGACCCCGGGGTGCCCGTTGAACACCTCGAAGTACCCGAGTTCGGGGACCGTCAGCATCTCCTCGGCCCGCACGCCCCAGCCGAAGTTCGGGTGGTTCAGGAACGCGATCATCGCCCGGGCCGTCCGCTTCCGCTGGTCGCCGACCTGCCGCAGGTTCACGGTGATCGTCTCGACGGCGTCCTTCCCGTCGAGCGGCTTGAGCGGGTCGCGAATGTTGATCCCGTTCATGTGGATCGGCCGCTTCGCGAAGCTGTGCGTGATCTCCTCGCTCGGGACCAGCAGGAACTTGCCGGGCTCCTCGAAGTGGCTGCGGAACTCGGACAGCGGCTTGAGGCGGACCTGCTTCTTGTCGCCGAGCGTGCGGAACTCGGCCCACCGCGGCCCGAACCGCTCGGCGTACTTCTTGACGGCGAGCGTGCGGGTGGGGGTGCTCTCCGCGTCGCTCCACTTCTCGCCCTCGGCGAGGACGTTGTGCTCGGTGAGGGCCAGGAAGTGGTAGCCGTGCGCCTTGTACCAGTCGGTGACCATCTCGGGGAAGTCGTCGCCGTCGCTCCACAGCGTGTGCGTGTGGAGGTTCCCCTTCCAGTACGCCGGGGCGGGGGACGGGGCCGGGATCTCGGCCGCCGGGCGGGGCGCGGCGCCGTCGCCGCCGGGGGTCCGCACGGAGAGGGCCAGCGCGAACGCGGCGGCCGACAGGACGACCGCGGAGAGGGAGCGGGTTCCGGGCGACATGTGTGGGCCCCAAGCAGAAGGCCCACCCGGTTGCGTCGGGTGGGCCAGAGCGGTGTCACGTTTCCATCAACAGCCGGAGCGGGTCGCTGAAGAGTTGGGCGAGCCGCACGGTGAACCGGCACCCGTCGGCCCCGTCGATGACCCGGTGGTCGTAGGTCAGGCTCACCGGCATCATCAGCCGCGGGACGATCGCGCCGTCCCGCACGACCGGCTGCAGGCTCGACCGCGACAGGCCGAGGATCGCGACCTCGGGGTAGTTCACGAGCGGGGTGAACGCGGTGCCACCGATGCCGCCGAGGTTGGTGATGGTGAACGTGCCGCCGCGCATCTCGTCGATGGTGAGCTTGTTGGTGCGGGCCTTCTCGGCCATCCCGGCGACCTCCGCGGCCAGGTCGCGGATGCTCTTCTTGTCCGCGTCCTTGATGACCGGCACGACGAGCCCGCGCTCGGTGTCCACCGCGATGCCGATGCCGAAGTACTTCTTCAGGATCAGCTTCCCGGCGTTCATGTCGTAGCTGCTGTTGAAGGTCGGGAACTCCTTCAGCGCCGCGACGCACGCCTTGACGGCCAGCACCGTCATCGTGATCTTCGGCGACCCCTTGGGCAGCGCGTCGACGATGCGCTTGCGGCCGGCTTCCAGGTCGGTGATGTCGGCGAGGTCGTGCTGGGTGACCATCGGCATGGTCCGCCAGCCGGCGGTTAGGTTCTTCGCGATCGTCTGCCGGATCGTGGCGACGTCCTTGATCTCGACCGCGCCGAACTTGGTGAAGTCCGGGAGCGGCGGCAGGGTGAAGGTGTTGACGATGCTGCCGGTGAACGCGGCACCACCTCCGCCGCCCTGCTTGGCCCGGTCGCGCTCGGTCTTCACGAACCCCATCACGTCTTCGAGGGTGACGCGGTCGCCGCGGCCCGAGCCCTTCACCTCGTTGAGCGCGACGCCGAGCTTGCGGGCGAGCCGCCGGGTCGCGGGACCGGCGGCGACGATCGCGCCCGCCTTGGTCGCGACGGCCGTGGTCGTGGGGGCCAGCGAGCCGTTCTCGGACGGGCGCTTCACGGGCGCCGCGGCCTGTTGGTTCTGGGGCGCGGCCGGTTGCGGTGCCGCGGGCGCGGAAGGAGCGGGTGCCCCGGCCCCCTTGATCGTGAGGAGCTTGCCGCCGATGGTCACCTTGTCGCCGGGCTTGACGTGGACCGCCTCGACGACGCCCTCGGTCTCGGCTTCGAGTTCGACACCGGCCTTGTCGGTCTCGACCGACACGAGCGGCTGCCCGACCTTGATCGCGTCGCCGACCTTGACGAGCACGCCGGTAACGGTGCCGCCCTCGATCCCCTCGCCGAGGTTGGCGAGCGTCATCTCGACGCTGCCGCCGGTCGGCGCGGCGGCCGCTTGCGGGGCCGGGGCGGGCGGACTTGCGGCGGCCTTCGGTTGGGCCGCTGCCGGCACGTGCGCCTTCGGCTGCTGCGGGGCCGCGGCGGGGGCGGCCTTCTCGCCGCTGAGCGTCAGGATCAAGCCGCCGACGGGCACCTTGTCACCGGGCTTGACGTGGACCTGCCCGACGGTGCCGGCGGCCTCGGCCTCAATCTCCATCCCGGCCTTGTCGGTCTCGACCGACACCACGGGTTGCCCGGCCTTCACCACGTCGCCGGCCTTCACGAGGACGTTCGTGATGGTGGCCGAGTCGATCCCCTCGCCGAGATTCTGAAGACGAAATTCCATGCGTACCTCGTGTCACGCGCTCCGCCGCGCGCCAGTCTTCTTATCTTGCCCTCCCCCCTTGTGGGGGAGGGTGGCGAGGCCCTGCGAGCCGGGTGGGGGGTCAGCGGCGACGGTCGGCACAGCTTACCCCCCACCCGCCGCTCGAAGACTCGCGGCGACCTCCCCCACAAGGGGGGAGGTGAAATCCAAAAGCGGCGACCGCAACGCGGTCAGACGGTCCACGGGTGCGGCGCGTCGGGGTTGATGCCCAGATCCTTCACCGCCTTCGCGACCACCCCGCGGTCGAGTTCCTTCCGCTCGGCCAGTGCGTACAGGGCCGCGACGGCGACGTGCTCGGCGTCGATCTCGAAGAACCGCCGTAGCGCCTTGCGGGTCTCGGAGCGGCCGAAGCCGTCGGTGCCGAGGGCGAGCAACCGGCCGCCGAGGTACGGGCCCACCTGCTCGGCGAGCGTCCGCATGTAGTCGCTGGTCGCGACGATCGGCCCGGCGGTCTTGCCGAGCACCTGCGTGACGTACGGCACCTTCGGGGCGGCGTCGGGGTGCAGGCGGTTGTGCCGCTCGCACTCGATGGCGTCCTTGCGGAGCATCTGATAGCTGGTGGCGCTGTAGACGGTGCTGGCGATCCCGTACTTCTCGGCGAGGATCTTCTGCGCCCGCAGCGCCTCGTTGAGGATCACCCCGCTACCGAGCAGCTGGACCTCGTGCTTCGCGCCGTCGGGCTTGACGGTTTTGACCGCGTACAGCCCCTTGATGATGCCGTCGCGGACCTGCTCGCCGGGCATCGCCGGCATGTCGTAGCTCTCGTTGTAAACGGTGAGGTAGTAGAAGCACTCCTCGCCGCGCACGTACATCGCGTTGATGCCCTCTTCGATGATGACGGCGAGTTCGTACCCGAACGCGGGGTCGTAGGCCCGGCACGTCGGGATCGTCATCGCGATCAGGGGGCTGTGCCCGTCCTCGTGCTGGAGCCCCTCGCCGTTGATGGTGGTGCGGCCGGCGGTCGCGCCCATCATGAACCCGCGGCACCGGGCGTCGGCGGCGGCCCAGGCCAGGTCGCCGATCCGCTGGAACCCGAACATCGAGTAGTAGATGTAGAACGGGATCGTGTTGACGCCGTGGGTGCTGTACGCGGTGCCGGCGGCGATGAAGCTGCACATGCTGCCCGCTTCGTTGATCCCCTCCTGGAGGATCTGGCCGGTGGTGCTCTCGCGGTACTCGGTCGCCGACCCCTTGTCGACCGGGGTGTAGGTCTGCCCGACCGACGAGTACATGCCGTACTTCCCATACAACGGCGGCATACCGAACGTTTGCCCCTCGTCGGGGACGATCGGGACGATCAGTTTGCCGACGTTCGCGTCCCGCATCACCTGGTACATCAGGTTGACCCACATCAGTGTGGTCGACGCACCCTTCCCGGGCACGGTCGCGGAGTACAGCCGCTCGAAGTTGTTCCGGTCCGGCGGCGTGCAGGGCACGAACTTGTTGTTGCGGAACGGCTGCGGCCCGCCGAGCGCCTTGCGGCGCTCGCGGATGTACTTCATCTCGGGGCTGTCTTCGGCCGGGCGGTAGAACGGGATGTCACTGAGCTGGGCGTCGGTGAAGGGCAACTCGAACCGGTCGCGGAACTGGCGGAGGCCGGCGAGCGTCTGCTTCTTGGCGTACTCCTCGGGGCTGAGGTTCGGCTCGGCCTCGATCTGGACGGTGAGCTTCTTCAACTGGTGCGTGGTGAACTTGCCCTGCCCGCCGTCGCCCGGGATGCCGTACCCCTTGACCGTCTTGACGAGGATGACCGTCGGCTGGCCCTTGTGCTCGACGGCCGCCTTGTACCCGGCGTACACCTTGAGCGGGTCGTGCCCGCCGCGCTTGAGCGCCGCGATCTGGTGGTTCGACAGGTCCTCGACGAGCGACTTGAGTTCCGGCGTGTTGAAGAACGTGTCGCGGATGAACTGGCCGCGGCGCTCGCGGTCCTCCTCCTCGCTCAGGAGCTTCTTGGCGCCGATCTCGTCCTTCGTCCGCAGGTCGCGGCCGATGTACTCGGTGTACTCGCCGTCGACGACCTCCATCATGCGGCGGGCGAGCGCGCCGGTGTGGTCGTTCTTGAGGATGCGGTCCCAGTCGGTGCCCCAGATGACCTTGATGACGTTCCACCCGGCCCCGCGGAACACGCCCTCGAGTTCCTGGATGATCTTGCCGTTGCCGCGGACCGGGCCGTCGAGCCGCTGGAGGTTGCAGTTGATGACCCAGGTGAGGTTGTCGAGCTTCTCGCGGCCCGCGAGGCTGATGGCCCCGAGGCTCTCGGGCTCGTCGCACTCGCCGTCGCCGAGGAACGCCCACACGCGGGCCTCGTTCGCGGGCACCGACAACTTGCGGTCGCGGAGGTAGCGGTTGTACCTCGCGTGGTAGATGCTCATGATCGGGCCGAGGCCCATGCTCACGGTCGGGTACTGCCAGAAGTCCGGCATGAGCCACGGGTGCGGGTAGCTGCTCAGGCCGCCGCCCGGCTTCAGCTCCTGGCGGAAGTTCGCGAGCTTCTCCTCAGAGAGCCGGCCCTCGACGAACGCCCGCGAGTACATGCCGGGGCTGGCGTGGCCCTGGAAGAACACCACGTCGCCGGGGTGCCCGTCGGACCGCCCGTGGAAGAAGTGGTTGAACCCGATCTCGTAGAGGGTGGCGGCGCTGGCGAACGTCGAGATGTGGCCGCCGACGTTCGTGTCCTTGTTCGCCTTCAGGACCATCGCCATCGCGTTCCAGCGGACGATGCTCTTGATCTTCCGCTCGATGCCCCGCTCGCCCGGGAACAGCGGCTGGTCCTCGATCGGGATCGTGTTGACGTAGGGGGTGGTGATGCCGGTCGGGATGCGGGACTGGCCGAGCTTGGCCACCTTGGCGACGAGCGACTCGAGCAGGAACCGGGCCCGGTCCGGCCCGCCGTACTTGACCACCGCCTCCATCGCGTCGAGCCACTCGCCGGTCTCTTGCGGGTCGACGTCCTCGGGCAGTCGGGAGTTCCGGTTGGCCAACACGTCGGGGGTCGCGTGCATCGACATCTCCGGGAGCGGGGCCGCGGGCGGTAACGGGGCGGGGGCTCAGGCGTGGTTCCACCCGGGTCGCAGGGTTAGGATAGTTCCGGGCTTCGGGCTCGTCTATACGAGTACAGGACGCCCGTTTAGCCGCGAACGAACCAACCTTTCGGTGAGCGTCGCATGCGCCCCTTGCTTGCTCTCATTCTATACGCCGCGGTCGCCGCACGACCGGCCGCCCCGGCAATCAAACCGACGATTGTGTCGGTCGCCAAGGACGCCGCCCTCGCCGACGCCGCCGCGGAGCTGAGCAAGTCCCCCGCCGGCGCGGCGGTGGGGGTCGAACCCGGCGACCGAGCAAAGGCAAGGCTCGCGGCCGGGGCCGATCAGGTGCCGTTCTGGGACGCCCTCGAAGCGGTCGCGGACCAGTCGAAGTCGCGGCTCACGGTCCGCGACGGCGGCCGGACCGTGGTCCTCGCCCCCCGCCCCGGTCCCCGCGAGGTGTCGGCGGTGTCGGGCGCGTTCCGCATCGTGCCGCGAACGGTGACCGGCCGGTTGCTGCTCGACCAGGGCACGGCGGTCCACGAGATCGACCTCGACGTTCACTGGGAGCCGCGGGCGCGGGTGTACCGCATCGACAGCGCGCCGCGGATCACCCGAGCCGAGGACGACCGCGGGACCGTCCTGACCGCCGAGGCGGCCGGCTCGCGGCACTACCCCACCGGCTCGCTTACAGATCTGAAGGTCCGGATCACGGGACTGACGCGCGACAGCAAGCAGATCGCGACGCTCGCCGGCGAGTTCCGCGCGACCGCCGCCGAGCGGATGCTGGCGGTGCCGTTCAAGAACCTCGCGGCCAAGTACCCGATCGTTCAGAACGAGGGCGGCGTGTCGGTCGCGCTGCGGTCCTTCGAGAAGGTCGGCGGCCTGTGGGAGGCGCAGCTCGAACTGACCTACCCCGAGGGGCACCCGGCGTTCGAGAGCTTCGAGGAGCAGAAGTGGCTCCGGGACACCCGGCTCCGACTGATCGACCCGAAGGCGGCCGCGTTCGAGCCCGACAACGACGACGTGACCGCCGCCGGCCGCCGCGTGTCCGCGACCTACCGCTTCAAGCTCCCGGCCGCCGCTAACCCGCTCGAACAGGGCTGGTCGCTGGTGTGCGACACCCCCGGCCCCCTCACCGAGGTGACGGTGCCGTTCGTGCTGAAGAACGTCCCGCTGCCGTAGTGGGTGCTTCTCTTCGCGACCCGCGGTTGCGGTGGGCGTCACACGGGTGGATACAATCGCTTCGCACGATTTGTCCCGTGGCTGGAGCGAACGTGGGCATCTTCAAAACGATCTTGGTCACGGTCGCCGGATGGGCCGGGCTTCTCCCGCACCAACGGCGCAAGTGGTACCGGGTGATGGTGGCGGGCAAGCCCGTCGGGCGCTTCCACCTCCCACCGGCCGACTTCCTGCCGAACCCCGACACGCCGTCCCGCGACTTCCTGATCCGCCCGGAGATGGTCGACTTCGGCGATTACTTTTTCCTCTACTGGGTCGAGGCCAAGCCCGAGGGCGGGTACAAGACCTCCTCCTGGCACCCCGCGACCGCCGAAGAGCAGATCGAAGCGCGGAGGCTGCACGAGGTCTGTCGGGACCTGAAGGTGAGCGCCGCGCCGCCCGCCCGCACGGCCGAGGAGCGGCGGCTCGTGGAGGCCGCCTGCGCCGACCGCGCGAACGAGCGCGCGTACCGCGAGTACGCGGCGGCCCTCACGCGACGGGGGGACACCTACGGCGACTACATCCGCTTGACGTGGGATCTGGAAGCGGCCCCGGAGGGCAGCCCCCGGAGGGACCACCTCTACCACCAGCAGCAGACCCTGGTTAACCGGCACGGAGCCACGTGGGTTCGAACTCTGACCGACCTCGGGCTGTTCCCCGGCGTCTACATGGACGACCTCGACGGCTTTCTCCCGGACATGTGGTTTACATCCAAGGGGGTGATCGAAGAACTCGACGTTCCCGGGGACTCCCGCGTCTTCCCCGACCACCTCCCCCACCTCCTTGCCGCCGCGCCGTTCCTTCGGGTCTTGAAGGTGGGGGGGCTCGATGCGACAGCGGTGGCGCTGGGCACGGCGCCGGAAATGGCCCACATCGAGGTGCTGCACGCGACGGGCGGGAGCCCGTCGCCGAGGGACCTCCTGACGTTTGCCGAGTCACCGCACCTCAGCGGGTTGCGAGAACTCGACGTCTCGCGGAACCGCATCGGCCCCGACGGGGCCGCGACACTCGCCAACGCGCGGTGGCTCGACGGGCTCCGGTACCTCAACCTGCAGTCCTGCGACCTCGGCGACGGGGGGATGGAGGCACTGGCCGCGTCGCCCTCGGTGTCGAACGTGGTCACCCTCCACCTCGGCGACAACAGCCTCGGGGACGCCGGCGTCGCGGCTGTTGCGAGGTCACCGCACCTGGGCCGGTTGACGACCTTGAACCTGGGGGACAATGCGTTCGGTGCGGAAGGGGTCCGCGCGCTTGCGGGCGCGGCGTTCGTGCCGCAGCTTCGCTCCCTCGCCATCGAAAACTCACACGCCGGCCCGGACGCGATGCGAACCTTGTTCTCGGCCCCGTTCGCCCCGCTCAGGGCGTTGAACGTCAGCGGGGCCGACGCCGGCGACGCCCTGGCCCAACTCGCAACAGCCCCGTACTTCCACACGCTCGAAGACCTGCACGCGAGCGGATGCGACGCCGGCGACGGGTTCGCCACAGCGGTTGCCGCCGCCGGGTTCACGTCCCTCCGCCAGTTCCGGGTTGCCACGGGCCACATCACGGACACCGGCGTGGTCGCACTCGCCGGATCGAAGGCCCTGAACAAGGTCGCAGTTTTGGACCTGTCGGGGCACCCGTTCGGACCGGACGGAGTCAAGGCCCTCGCGGCGTCCGAGATGCCGGCGCTGGAAGAACTTCACCTGACTGGGGTCGAGGTCGGGCCGGTCGGGGTCGCGGCACTCTGTGCCGCGACCCTCCCGAAGCTCACGCGGCTGTGGGTGACCGAGGAGCGGATCGGCGCCCAGGGCAAGGAGAGATTGACGGCGCGCTTCGGAGACGCGGTCGGCTTCCTCGGGTGAGGCAGCCGCGGGTGTTACGGGTCGATCTTCACGCCGTTGAGGTCGTCGAGGGACGTGTCGTTGTCGGCCCTCAGCCGCTCCTTGAAGCGGGCGAGGGTCGCGGGGTTCTGGAGCTGCTGCCGGGCGTAGGGGTCGGCCAGCGCTTGCAGGAAGTGGACGATGTTCCAGATCTTGTCCGGCCGCTCCAGGTACGCCGGGCCGGTCGCCAGCGTCGGGAAGAACGCGGTCATGCCGCTCGGGTGGATGCCGCCGTACAGCCGGGCGTACAGGTCCTCGCCGCGGCGGCCCCCGCGGAACACGCCGATCGGCAGGTTCCGCGGCTGCACCGCCCCGCCCCACACGTCCCACTTCAGTTGCGGCTCGCGGCCGTAGTTCACGTGGCACGCGGCGCACCCGAACTCGGCCGAGTTGTACAGCTTGTACCCCCGCACCGCCGAGAGCAGCCGGTCGTCGTCGGTCCGGGTGTACTCGGGCGGGACCGGGATCGGGCTCCTCGCCGCGAGCCCCCAGTTGTACAGCACGAACATCAGGTTCTGGTCGAACAGCCAGGTGAGTTCGCCGCCGGTGAAGTCCGGGTCGTCCTCGGTCGGCTGCATCGCCCGGGCGATCGTCGAATACTCGGTCTCGCCGCGCACCGAGAGGTGGATGACGTAGCTCACGAGGTCTTCGAGTTCCGCGCCCGTGAGGGTCGGGAACGCGGGCATCATGGACCCGTCGAGCCCCTTGCGGATCGTGCGGGCGAGGTCGGCGCGGCGCGGCTTCCCGGCGGCCCCGAGCCCCTTCTTCGGCTGCTTCGGGTCCGGCTGGGCGAACGCGGTGACGAACTTGAACACCCCCTGCCGGTAGTCCCGGGGCATGGCGGCGAGTTCGATGGCGTGCGAACCGTCGCCGGCCCCGGTCGGCCCGTGGCACTGGAGGCACCACCGGCGGTACACGACCGAGCCGCGGGCCAGCGAGGCGTCGTCGAGCTTCAGTTCGTCCTTCGCGGCGTTCGCGGCGTCCCAGTCGGCGCGCGTCGCCTGCGCCGCAGACGGCTTCCACTTCTTGATCGCGGCCGCCGCGGCCCCGAGGTTGGCGAACACGCCCTTCTCGGGGTTCAACCGCACGTTCGCGGCGATGGTCACCTCGTTCCAGTCGGGGACGCGGACCCGCGGCTCGGCCGGGGTGCCGAAGCCCGACCCGAGGAGGCGGGCGAGTTGCGCCGCGGCCGCCGGGTTCAGGTCGCTGGGGTCGAGGATGTTCTTGCCGAGTTGCTTGCGGAGGTCCTCGGCGATCTCGCGGTCGGGGGTCGCCGCGGGGTTGCGGGCGCTCCGCATGGGCGGGAACCCGGCCGCGGGCCACGTCTTCGGAGCGCCGTCGAGGAGCTTGACGGCCAGGAAGTCGGTGCGGGGGGCGTACTCGCCCGCGGTGCCGGCCGAGGGCGTGATCGCGGCCGGCACCGCGGGCGTGGCGCGGCCGCACCCGACCGCGACGAGGGCCAGAACCGGGAACAATCGTGCGGTGGTTCGCATGGGTGGCGCCGTGCGGCGGGGGACCGTGGTTCGGGTGCCCAGTTCGGGCGGGTTGTTACTCATTTTATGCGCCTGGCGCTTGTGTCCGGCCCGGGATCGTCAAGAATAAGAACCGGTGCGCCCGCCGCGCCACAACACCGCACCAGGGCACCGCCGACCCGACGAGCAGCACCTCATGACTTCGGCCGGTCGCGCCGCCGCACTGCTGATCCTCGCCCTGCCCCTCCGAGCGCCGGCCCAGCCGCCGGCCCCGGAGCCCGCGAACCTGCGCGGCGACTCGGCCCAGACCCGCAAGCGGCTCACCGAGGCCGAGCAGCGGCTCGCGAACAACCAGCCGGCCGACGCGATCGACGCGCTCCAGCGCGTCCTCGACGACGCGGGCGACGACCTCGTGACCGCCGACGGCAAGCAGTACCAGCCCGCCCGCCGGTTCGTTCACCAGATCCTCGCGCGGCTCCCGGCCGACGCGCTGAAGGGCTACCAGGACCGGCTCGACGGCCCGGCCCGCAAGCTCCTCGACGCCGCGAAGCAGGCCCGCGACCCGGCCCCGCTGTGGCAGCTCCTCGACCGCTACTTCGTTTCGCGGCCGGCCGAAGAGGGCCTGCTCCTCCTCGGCGACCTGCTGTTCGAGGACGGCGAGTTCCTCGCGGCCGAGCACGCCTGGCGGCGGCTCCTCCCCGACGCCGGGGCCGACCTCGTGTACCCGAACCCGAGGACCGACCCCGCGAGCGTGCGGGCGCGGCTGGTGCTCGCGGCGGCGTTCGCGGGCGACCTCGAACGCGCCCGAGCGGCGCTCGCCCTGTTCAAGGCGAAGCACCCGGACGCGAAGGGCGCGCTCGCCGGCCGCGACGGGAACCTCGCCGCGACGCTCCAGGCCGTCCTCGAGCGACCGCCGGCGGTGCCGCCCCCGGGCCGCAGCGCCGACTGGCCCACGTTCGGCGGCGGCCCCGACCGCTCCGGTCGCGTCGGGGCGCGGCTCCCGAAGTTCTGGCCGACGGGCCGCCCGAGCTGGGCCGAGCCGCTGCTCTCGGTCGCGCCCCGGCACCCGGCCGCGCCGCTCGGCCCGCCGGCGCGGCCCCCGTTCGGCCACCCGGTGATCGCCGCAGGGTGCGTGTTCGTCAGCGACGGCACCAGTCTCCACGGGTTCGACCTGCTCACCGGCAAGGCGGTCGCGGTGCCGCGGGTGTTCGGGGAGCCCGCGTCCTTCGACCCGACCAAGCCGCCGCCGCCCGACCCGAGCCCGACCCTCACCGCCGCGGGCGACCGGCTCTACGTCCGCACCGGCCCGCCGCTCGTTCGCCCGGCGGACGGCTCGAAGACCGGGAAGGCTCCCGAGGAGACTTCACTCGTCTGCATCGGGCCGGACGCCGCGACGGGGCGGCTCAGGGTGCGGTGGCGACTCCCGGCACCGGGCGACGGGAAGACGCCGACCGCGTGGGAGGGCGCGCCTCTAGTCGCCGGGCGGCGGCTGTGGGCGGCACACGCCCGGTTCGAGGGCGGCCGCGTCGTCCACGGGATCGACTGCTACGACCCGGCCGACGCCGCGACCGCCCCGCGGCTCGCCTGGGCGAGCGACGTCTGTGACAGCCCGCTGTCAACGAGCGGCGACCCGCGGTCGCGGCAGGAGTTGCTCACGCTCGCCGGGCGGAACGTCGTGTTCTGCTCGAACACCGGTGCGGTCGTCGCGCTCGACGCGGTCACCGGCCGGCGGGCCTGGGGGTTCCGCTACCCCCGCTCGCGGAAGGCCGATGCGACTCGCTCGCCCGACCCGGCCCCTGCGGTGTACGCGGGCGGTCGCCTGTTCGTCGCCCCAACCGACGCGGACCGCGTGTACGCCCTCGACCCCGAAACCGGCAGCGTCGTGTGGGAGTCCGGCACCGCCGAGGGCGCGCAGGTTCTGGGCGTCGCGGCCGGCAAACTCGTCGTAAGCGTGACCGGCCCGGTCCGCGGGCTGCGGGGGCTGAGCGTCGCGAACGGGTCGAGCCGCGAGCCGGACGGCTGGGTGCTGAGCGACACCGGCGGCCTGCTCGGCTACGGCCGCGGGTTCGTCACCGAGGGGGCCGTCGCGTGGCCGACGCGCCACGGGCTGTGCCTCGTGAACCCGCGGACAGGGGCTCTGCTCGCGCCGCCGTTCCTGAACCACCTCGCGGGCGACCAGCGGGGCTTCTTCGGCAACCTGGCCTTCGCCGACGGCGTGCTGGTGGTCGTCACGCCCATGCAAGTCTGGGGCTACGTCACCGAATCGCGGCAGTTCGGCCTCCCGAAAGAGCGCTCGAACCGTGACCCGGTGCGGGCGAGGTACGAGGCGCTCGTCGAGCGGGCCGACGACGCGCTCGCTTCGAGCCACACAGTTGACGCAAGCGAGGCGCTGCTCGCGGCAACGCGACCGGAGTTCCCGGCCCCCCTACGAGCGTGGGCGGCCGCTCGGGTGCTGCTCATGTCCCCAGTCGTTGACGGCGAGGCGAACCTCTCCGCGACGGTTCGTGCGGCGCTCGCGCCGGAACTCCGCGGCGAGTGGGTCTTCACCCCCGACGGCGGGCTCGCGACGCTCGGCGCGCTCGTGGCGCGGCACACGAACCGCGAGCCGACCGTTCGGCCGTCGCCTGCACCGGCGGCGTGCGAACCGCGAACGGCCGAGCAGGCGTGGCTCGCGCCCGACGCCGAGATCACCCGCACGGCGCGGCTCCCGCCGAACTCGGTCCCGCTGCGGTGGCTCCCCGGAACGCCGGGCGTGCCGAAGCGGGTCTATACCGCGACCGCTGAGCACCTCTTCACGCTCGCACTCGGCGACGGCGGCGACTCGCGGCACGACGCCACCGACCACTTCACGCACGCCGCCGACCTCGCGGACGGGTTCGTGGTCGCGGGGCCGCTCGCGGTCGCGGTGTACGGCAGCGAGCGCGCCCCCGTATGGGTGTTCCGCGTCCCCGCGACCGAACCGCTGCCCCGCGAGCCCGGCCAGTACCGCGTGAGCCCCGCCGCGTTCCTCGCACCGCCGGAGATGACCGCGTTTCGGCTCAGCGGCGCGTGGCTCGTCGCGCGGCTCGGCGACCGGCACCTCATCGCGTTCGACCTGAAGTGCCGCCGCGTCGCGTGGGTGCTCGGCACGAGCGGGCGCCTGGGCTACACGCCGCACGCACTCCAAGACGCGGTGCGGCTCGGCCCGTCGTTCGCGCTCGCGAGCGGGCTGGTCGTGGCACAACTCTCGGACGGCCGGCGGTGGTTCGTGCGGCTCGAAAGCGGCAAGGTGCTCGACGTTCCCGGGTTCGACCAGCCAACCGCGAAGTCGTGGTGGCCGGTGCCGCCCGCCGAGGTCGAAGGCAACCGGCTCGCGGTGTCCGACGGCCCCGGCACCGTGCGGCTCCTCAACCTGGGCAGCGGCCGCGTGCGCTGGACCCACCACGAGGGCCGCGACACCAGCCTGAGCGGCACGCCCCCGCAGGTCCGCGCCTGGGGGCCGGCGCTCCTCGTCGCGGTGAGCCGCAACCACGGCATCGAACTCGATCGCCTCGACCCAACTACCGGTCGCTCGGCGTGGGGCGGCGACGCCGCGTTCATCGACGCCCCAACCGTCAGCCTCGAGAACGCCGACGCGGACGACGTGCGGGTCTACGTTCCCGCGGGGAAGCACCTGACGGCCGTGTGCCTCAAGGACGGCAAGTCCGCGTGGGAGGCGGAACTCCCCGACACGCGGGCGGCCGGTGGGTGGGTCGTGCGGGCCGGGCAGCAGTGCGTCATCGCGTACCCCGCGAACGCCGTCCCCCGGGAGCCGGTCGCGACCGTCCTCGCCCGCGTCGCCCGCTCGTTCCGCAACAGCCCCGACGCGACGCGCCTCCCCGGACTGTTCGCGACGCTGTATGATGCGTGGGTCGCGCGGTCGGTCCCGGTGCTCCTGTTCGACCCGGAGACGGGCCGGCGGCTGAACCGCTTCGACGTGCCGGCGCTCGGGCCGACCGTGACCGCGTGGTTCGAGCGCGACCTCGCCGTCGTCGCGACCGGCGACCGCGTGTGCTGGCTGCGTTAGCCGGGGATCGGGAGTCGGGAATCAGGAGTCCGGCACGAAGCATCCCGAACGCGCCCCCGTGACTGCCGATCCCTGATCCCCGGCTCCCGACCCCCGATCCCCGACTCCGGAGTCCCCCCGTGGCCGTGCGTGGTGAACCAGCGAGCTTGACCGAGGACGAGGCCCACGCGGCGGAACTCCTCCGCGTCGCCAGCGACCGCATCCTGGCCGAGTGCGGCAAGGCCATCGTCGGCCAGCAGGACGTTCTCGAACTGCTCCTCATCGCGCTCCTGGGCCAGGGGCACGCGCTGCTCGTCGGCGTCCCCGGGCTCGCCAAGACGCTCATGATCCGCACGCTCGCGGACAGCATGGCGCTCACGTTCAACCGGGTGCAGTTCACCCCGGACCTGATGCCCTCGGACATCACCGGCACCGAGATGCTGCAAGAGGACCGCGCGACCGGGCAGCGGGCGTTCCGGTTCCTCCACGGGCCGATCTTCGCCAACGTCGTCCTCGCCGACGAGATCAACCGCACCCCGCCGAAGACGCAGGCGGCGCTCCTCGAAGCGATGCAGGAGCGGCAGGTCACGGTCGCCGGCACGCGGCACAAGCTCCCCGACCCGTTCTTCGTCCTCGCCACGCAGAACCCGATCGAGCAGGAGGGAACCTACCCGCTGCCGGAAGCGCAGCAGGACCGGTTCATGTTCACGATCACGGTCGGCTACCCCAACGAGGAAGACGAGTACCGCATCATCGAGTCGACCACCTCGGCGGCGCGGCCGCGGGTGGACCGCGTGGTGACCGGCGACGAGCTCATGGCGATGCAGGCGCTGGTGCGGAAGGTGCCGGCCGCGGGGTACATCATCCGGTACGCACTGCGGCTGTCGCGGTACACCCGGCCGCACGCCCAGGACGGCGAGCCGGCCGACCCGAACGTCCCCGACTTCGTGAAGAAGTACGTCACCTGGGGGGCCGGGCCGCGGGCCGGGCAGAACCTGATCCTCGCGGCAAAAGCCCGCGCCCTGCTCCGCGGCCGCGCCTACGTCGCCGTCGAGGACGTGAAGGCCGTCGCCCTGCCGGTCCTGCGGCACCGCGTCATCACCAACTACGCCGCAAAGGCCGACAACGTCACCCCCGACGAGATCGTCCGCCGCTTGGTGAAGGAAATCCCGGCCCGAGAGGTGTGAATCCGCGTCGGCGGTAGGGTGCGTCGAGGCCGGCTCTGCGGCCGATCCGCACCGTGAGAGCGTCGCGGGGTTGTGGTGCGGTGTGCGCCGCGTTTTCGAGCCACGGGGCTTGTCCCCGTGGGCTGCCGCGTTCTCGAGCATCACGGGGACAAGCCCCGTGGCTCGAAAGACCCAGGATACGCTCTCGCCCCACGGTGCGACTCGTGGCGAAGCGCCACTCGGCGCACCCTACCCCGAACGCCATTAACCATCACGGCCACCGAGCGCCATGCCCCCCCTTCCCGATCCCGCCGTTCTCGCCCGCATCGACCGCCTCGAACTGGAGGCCCGGCAGGTCGTCGAGGGTTACCTGTCCGGGCGGCACCGGAGCCCGCGGCACGGGTTCGCGGTCGAGTTCGCCCAGCACCGCGAGTACGCCCCCGGCGACGACATCAAGCACATCGACTGGAAGGTGTACGGCCGCACCGAGCGGTACCACCTCAAGCAGTACGAGCAGGAAACGAACCTCGTCGCGTGGCTGCTCATCGACGCGAGCGAGTCGATGGGGTACGGCTCGGGCGCCCGCACGAAGTACGACCTGGCGTGCGGGGCGGCCGCCGCGATGGCGTACCTCGTGCTGACGCAGACCGACAGCGTCGGCGTCGCCACGCTCGCGGGCGGCACCCGCGGGTTCCTGCGGCCGTCCGGGCAGATCACGCAGCTCCGCGAGGCGTGCCGGGTGATGACCGATGGCCCGTTCGCCGGACCCGCGGAACTCGGCACCGTGCTGAACGAACTCGCCGGCCGCACCGGCCGCCGCGGGGTCGCGTTCGTGTTCAGCGACCTGCTCGACGACGTGCCCGACATCCTCGCCGGGCTGCAGCACCTGCGGTACCAGAAGCACGAGGTCGTGCTGTTCCACACGCTCGACGCGGCCGAGATCGACTTCCCGTTCCGCAACACGACGCTGTTCCGCGGCCTAGAGGGGCTGCCCGAGATCCTCACCGACCCGCCCGGCATCCGCGACAGCTACCTGAAGGCGTTCAACGACCACGTCGCGGCGATCGAGGCCGGGTGCCGGGCGATGGAGATCGACTGCGTCCGGCTCCGCACCGACGCCGACCTCGGCCGCGACCTCGCCGCCTACCTCCAGAAGCGCCACGCCGTGTGAATCCGGCAAGATTTTCGCGCGCCGCGATTTGACTTCCCGCCGACTGATGCACATCTGTATATATGGCGACCGCGGACCGCGAGTCAAATCGCGGTACCTGCAATTTCGCGGTCCGCCCCGACACCTCCCCGTGAGTTTCCCATGCCCGCCCCCGCCGACACCGCCGAACTGCTCACCAGCGCCGCGGAGTACCGTGCGATCGGCTGCGCGTGGGCCGTCGTCGCCGCGCACCTGGGGTGCGACCCCGGGGACCTCGCGGCGCAGGTCCGCGCCGCGGGCAAGTCCTTCAAGCGGCGGGTCAAGGTTCTGGTGAAGGAGCGGGAAGAAGAGGAAGAGGCGCGGGCGTTCCGCACGCTGCGGGGGCGGATGCGGAGCGCCGACACGGTCGCCGCCCGCACCGCGGCCGCGCTGGCGCTGGTCGCCGCCGCGACCGAGACGCTCGACGCGGACGCCAAGAGGCGGTCAGGCCGCGCGGCGAAGGGCCGCCGGCTCGCCGAGGAGAAAGTCCGCGGCCCGCTCGCACGCGCCGGGAACGGCGACGCGGTCCCGGAGGGCCGCCAGGCGGGCCACCGCGGCGTCGCGGGCGGCGGGGTTGTTCAGCCACCCCAGGACGTGCCCGGCGATCCGCTCCGACTCGTCGCGGGCGGTGGCGATCTCGGGGAACAGCGCCTCGCCGGCGAGCAGGTTCACGAGGGTGAAGTACGGGAGCTTCACGAGCCGCCGGGCCAGCCACAGCGAGAGCGGGGCCATGCGGTACACGACCACCGACGGCTTGGCCCGGTACATGAGTTCGAGGCTCACCGACCCGGACACGGCGACGCACGCGTCGGCCAGTTCGATGACCTCGGGGGTGCGGCCGACGTGGACCGAGACGGGGAACGCGGCCCGCGCGGCGGCCTCGCGGACCTGGGCCGCGTGGCGGTCGTTGAACGCCGCGACGAGGAACCGGGCGTCGGGCCGTGCGGCCTTCACCTTCCTGGCCGCGGCGAGCATCATCTCGAAGTTCGCGGCGACCTCCTGGTTCCGCGACCCGGGGAGCAACGCGACGACCGCCCCGCCCTTCACCCGCTCGTCGGCGAGGAACGCGGGGTCGAGCCGCTGGTTCGCGAGTTCGTCGAAGTACGGGTGCCCGACGTAGTGCGTGCGGACCCCGCGGGCGCGGTACCAGTCGTCCTCGAACGGCAGCGCCGAGAGCACGCCGGCGCACCACTTGCGGACCTGCCGCGCCCGGCCGCGTCGCCACGCCCAGAGCTGCGGGGGGACGAAGTAGTACACGGGGATGCCGGCGGCGCGGGCGCGCTTGGCCAGCTCGAAGTTGAACCCGGGGTAATCGATGAGCACGACCGCGTCGGGCCGGTCGTCGCGGAACAACCGCTCGGAGTCGGCGGCGAGGCGGAAGAACGTGGGCAGGTGCTCCAGCACGCGGCGGAGGCCCATCACCGACAGCTCGGTGAGCGGGTAGTGCAGGCTCGCGCCCGCGGCGGCCATCTTGGGGCCGCCGAACCCGGCCACCTCGATCTCCGGGTCGCGCCGGCGGAGCGCGCGGATGAGGTTCGCCCCGTGCAGGTCGCCGCTGGGTTCGCCGGCGCTCAAGAACAGCTTCATGGTGGCATCCTGGCCGACTGCGTAAACCGCCCGAGCCTCTCCCTTCGCACAAATCGGCGATCCGGGCTAGCCCAACCGGACTTGGTGGCGAACCCTGAGCGCCAGCGAGGGGGTGAGGCGCACCCCCTCGCTGGCGCTC